>PMNO01000142.1 GCA_003161835.1 Myxococcales bacterium
AGCCGAACCAGCTGTCGCCTGGCCGCCAGAGCGCCGGCGCTGGTGCCAAGCACCAACACAACTACCATCAGGCCCCGCAGCGCACGGCGCTGCTTTCCAACCGATTCGATCCGGTTCAGGCGCGACAGGGCCAGGTCGGCGGCGGCCGCCACGACCGCCTCGTCTCCGGACCGAGCATCTCCCAGCGGAGCCACATCGGTATTCAGGAGCGCCATGACCCGACAGTCGTCACACGACGACACGTGCTCCTCATACCGGCGCTGCTCGGCGTGCGAGAGCGGCGCGCGGCGCCAGCCGACGCCCAGATCACACACGCTGCTCTCGGATGCGTCGGGTGTCACGGTTCCCTCGCGAACAGCTCGCGGGCCGAAAGATCCGCCGCGATCCGGCTTCGAAGGGTCGCCTTGGCGATGCGCAGGCGGCTCTTCACCGTTTCCACGGGACAANNTGCGCCGGGGGCAACTCATCGAGCAGCCTCCACAGCACCGCCCGGCGGGCAGCCGCCTCCGCCTCGGCCGCCGGATCCGGCGCGCTGGTCTGAACGCCATCCAGGTCCGAGAACGGCACGGCCGCTTCATCGCGCGCGCGCCGACGCAGGTGTCGTCGTGCCGCGAGGGCCGTCATGACGGAAATCCGACACGCAAAATGCGTCACCGAGCACTCCTCGCGAAAACCGGCGAGGCCTTTCATCAAGCCGAGCATCGCGTCCTGCANNCATCGTGGGACCGAGGCCGTTCAACAGGGTCCGCGCAGCACGCACATCCCCCGAGCGGGCGGCCCGCGCCAATAGCTTGATCTCGTCCCGTGGCTCGCGGCTCGGCCCCACATCGTTGGCGGGGAGGTCTTTCTTCGCGAAACGGAGCACCACCCTGCCAGTATCCACGAACCGAAAACGGGGTCAGCGAAAACCAGCAAAAATCGCTTGAACGCCCGAGACTGACTCCCTTTTCAAGGAACGGATACTGGGAGGACATGAACAATCGGACCACCCTGTTGGTTTTGACGATGGCGACGTTGGAGATGGCCGGTCTTGCCTGCAACGGCGCGCGTTTCCGCCTCCTCGCCGGTGGCCAGGACGCCGGCGCACCGACGGGAGGCTCTGCCAGCGGGGGCGGTGAACCGGGGGGAGCGGGCGGCGGCGCTGGTTCGGGAGGCGCCGGGGCCGGGGGTTCGATCGACGTGGACGGCGGCGCCGGGGCCGCACCGATGGGAGGCACGGCCGCGGGGGCAGGTGGCGAGGCCGCTGCGGGAGGGCGAGCGGGACCGGTCACATTTGTCCCGGTGGATTCGAAGATATCGCGTCTGTGGCGCTGGCAAGCGTGCGGCTCGATTCCACCGATGACGGCAAGTGCGTTGCAGGCCATCTTCCCGCCCTCCGGGGACGCGCTGGCCGTCCTTTATTCCGACGGACGGGTCCTGCTGTACCCCCGCCAGGAGGGCGCGGCCCCAAAACTGTTACGTCCCGCGGGAAGGCCACCGAGAAGCATCGCGTTTTCGCAGGACGGCGGCAACCTGGCGGAGGTAGCCGCGGGTGTGGCGCGCCTGCGCGATGTCGCGACCGGCGCGACGGTACGCAACATGAAAGTGAACAGCTCTTGCACAGGCGACGCGGTGCGATTTTCCGCGGAGGGCACCCAGGTGCTCGCGTGGGACCGCAAATCACTGTGCGTGTGGCAGACCAGCGATGGCGCGCTCGTCGGTCAGTTGGCGGGGGACTTCATCTCGGCGGGCATTAAGAACGGCCGCATTCTGACCACGGAGTTCGGCTTTCCACCCAGCGTGAAGAATTGGTCGCTATCGGGTCTAGACCAAACCCAGATCACCCCGGAAGTGCCGGCGGGAAAGATGTTGCCCACAACGGGTGGATTTCCTGTCCAGGGCGGATGGATGATCTCACCGCGCGGCGACACCTTCGCGGGCCTCACGTACGAGGTCAACGGAACTTTCGCGACCCTGTGGTCCGCCGATGGCAAGCCTCTCGGGTCGTTTCGCGTACCCGACGCCCTGGCGGTGAACCAGGCCCCCTACGCTTATTCCGAATCCGGTGCCCTGGCATTACTGGGCAACGAAGTCGTCGACATCGCTTCGAACAAGCACTGGACGAACACCGCGGTGGACAATGAGCTGCGTGCGTCGATCGACGAGACAGGAATGTTCGTCGGCGGCCTGTCTTCCGTTGACAATCTGCACGACGCAGCGGCCACCGGGGAGAACGGGAATCCCAGCGCGCGACGCCTGTTCGGATCGCTGACGCAATCGCCGAGCACCCCGTCCAATTCACAAACAGTCCTCTCGATCTCGCCGGACGGATCTCGACTGGCCACCGCCAGCTCCACGCCGCCCAACTCGCTCCTGTGGCGCGTGGCCGCCGACTTCTCGGCGTCGGTGCCGGTGCGCTCCGTGGGACAGGCGATTCCCCTGGAAGTCAGTTTCGCCGCAAACAACCGCGAGGTGATGTTCTCGGGGGACGGATGGGGCATCTTCTCCGCCGACGATGGCGCGTATCTGGACGGTCTGCCGCCGCCGCCGGGCGTACCGGCCACGGGCTGCTGGTTCACCGCCGCGCGCTTTTCCAGCAGCGGCCGCTGGCTGGCGCTTGGCAAGTATGGTGCCCAGATGAGTCTCCTCACGCGCGATGACCTGCACGAGGTCGCGGTGTTGCCGATCGCGCACTGCCAATCCCG
>PMNO01000212.1 GCA_003161835.1 Myxococcales bacterium
GCTGGTGCTGGTGCTGGCGCTGGCGCGGCGCTGCTGATCGCCGGCGTGGCGCTGGCCCTGTCCCCCCTGCACATCCAGGTGTCAACCACGGCGGCCAGCGAAGCGATCTATCTCTTCCTGCTGCTGTGGGCGCTGGAGCGCCTGCATGCCGCGATTGCGCACGGACGCCGCCGCGACCACGTCTACGCCGGGTTGCTGTTCTCGCTGGCCGCGGTCACCCGCTACGATACCTGGTTGGCGTTGCCGGTCGCGTGCGCGGCGGCGTTGCTCTTTGGCCGGCGGGACCGACGTGCCGTGGCCCAGGTGGCGTTGTTCGCCAGCGTGTCCGCCGTGCTTCCGCTCGCGTACCTGGCGTGGAGCTGGGCGAAAAGCGGGGATCCTTTCTTCTTCGCGCGGTACATCGCCCAGGATCACGCCAACATGTCTCAGGCCGTCAACGCGCGCCTGGGCGGCGGGCTGGCACGCCTGCGCCAGGTCGGGATCTGGGCCGTGTCGTTCGCGGCGGCGATGACGCCGTTGCCGTTTCTTGCGCTCGGAGCCGCGGGCCGGCGCTGGCGCCTGTGGTCCCCCGCGACCCGCGTGGTGCTGATCGCCGCGCTGGCTCCGCCGGCGACGTATCTGGCCAAGGGGCTTGTCTTTGGTGACTTCGAGCCGCTCCCTCGATTCGCGATCGCGCCGGGGGTCGTGCTGTTGCCGTTGGCCGCGGCGGCGCTCTTGGCTGTCGCGGGCACGCCGCATCTGGCACGGATGGTGGCGGGGGTGGCCGCCGCCGCCGCCGCGCTGGCGGCGGTTGCGCTCGTTTGCGCCTTCGCGCGCCCGGGACGCGTTTGGGCGGGAGCGGAATCCATCGCGCCGCTGACCCGGCTGGACGGCGAGGATCGGGCACTGGCCGGGTATCTGGAATCGCATCGCCAACCCGAGGAGGGCGTTTTCATCGACACGTTCGCCTACGTCGACATCGCGATCGCCCATGCCGCGCGGGTTCCCGCGCATCTGACCGGCACGCTGGCCCACACCCGGTTGCCCGGGCGCACGCTGGCGGAATCGCGCGCGCTGACGGGAGCGTCATGGTTTGCCGTCCACGACGATTCCTGGGGTCGCCGCGCCCCGAGGGACTGGCCCACCACGAGCTTGCGGTTCGGACACTGGCGGCTGGCACATTTCGGGGGACCCGCGCGTGCCAGCAACGTCCCCTAGCGCCAGCGGCAGCGGCAGCGCTGGCGACGGCGCGGAGAGGCTTTCTCTGCGGACGACGTTCCACGCTCTGGCGCGCAGCCCACGCGCGTGGTTGGTGGGCCTGGCGTTCTTGCTGCGCGTGCTGTGGATCGTGATGGTGCCATCTCGCCCCGTCGGCGATTTCGCTCTTTATCGCGAGGCCGCGGCGTACCTGCTCGATCAAGGACGCCTCGACTCCGAATTCATCTACATGCCTGGATACGTGGCGATGCTGGCGGGCGTGGGGGCGCTCGGCGGCGGATTGCTGGCGGCGAAGATGATCGGCGTCCTGGCCGGGACCGCGGTCGCCTGGGCAACCGGCGGCATCGCCGATACGTTCTTCGGTCGCCGCGCCGGCCTCGTGGCGACCGCGCTGGCGGCGCTGTGGCCCGCCGGGATCGCCGTCGCCTCGGTGACGGGGACGGACATGCCCGCGGCGGCGTTCGGCGTGTGCGGAATCTACGCGCTCGTGCGGCTTGCGCCCCGGCGTCCATGGTGGGCGGTGGTGTGGTGCGGGCTCATCCTGGGGCTGGCGGCGTGGATTCGGGCCGTGGCGGCGCCCCTGGCCGCCCTGTCACTGTTGTATTGGCTGGCGGTGGGCACGCGGGGGCCGGTGGCGGCCGTTCGGGCGGCGACGACGCTGGCGATTGCTTTTCTGGTCTTGCTGCCGTGGGGGCTGCGCAACCGCGCTGTGTACGGCGAGCTGTTTTTCACCGACAGTCACGGAGGCCACACGGCGCTGGTGGGGGCGAACCCCAACAGCGAGGGGGCCTACAGCCGCTCGTTGAACCTGATGTTCGCGCAAGGGACGGGATATCGGTTGTTCGAGCCTCCGGATCGTCACCGGCAATCCGATAGAGCCGCCTACGAATTGGCGAAGAGCTGGACCGCGTTCGAGCCTGGCTACGCTCTTGGTCTGATCGCCGCAAAGGCCGACCGTCTGTTGACTCATGAACGCGGCCTGTTGTACTGGCCGTTGTTCCGCCAGGGCGTGCTCGACGACACGCACCGCGCGTTCTTCAGCACGCATCGCACCGCGCTCGAGCGCACCGCGGACACGTTCTGGTGGTTGGTGGCGGGATTGTCCGCGGCGGGGATCGCGGTCTGCGTCGCCAGGCGCCGGGACGAGCGCTCCGGGTGGCCCTATCGCGCAGCCCTGTCGGTCTTGGTCTTCCCCTTGTCTCTGGCGGCCATGTACACCTTGTTTTTTGCCGAGGTTCGCTACCACCTGGCCATCGTGCCCCTGCTGTTTCCTTACGCCGCCTGCGCGCTCGATTGGCTCGGGTCGGCCGCGGGCCACCGTTTTCGGGGCGAGAGGCGCTCGGTCGTGCTCGCGGCCAGCGCGGTAGTGATCCTGTTCTCGTGTTGGCGCGGCGGCTTGGCGGTCGGGACCAAGTTGCGCGCACAATACCGCTGGGCCGTGACCGTTTGCGCCTATCCAAACGGTGCCGCGACCCATCTGTGCACGTGGCGCCGAGGCGGCTTGCCCGCCGGTGGCAATTCGCCCCTGCGTGGCACCTGGGACGGTGTTGGGCTGCGCGTCGATCGTTCGTCGCCGCAAGCGGTTCTCGCGTCGGCGCGCACGATCATTCCCGTTGGAGCGGGACGATTTCAAGTTCGCGCCCTCGTTTCGGTGGTGACCAAGACAAAGTCACTCGATACCGAGCTGGCTGTCGCCTTGCGCGCGGACGGCCGCGTGATCGCCCGGGTCGTCTGGCCGAGCCGCGCGGACAATCCGACCCTCGGCGTCGCGGGCGGGAGCGACTCTGACCCCGGCCTGTCAGCGCAGCCGATTGTCGGAATCGTGGAACGAACCGGCGGTCCTATGCTACTGGAGGTGGAAGTCGAACCCGGTGGCATCGGGTCCATTGCCGACGGAGGCGTGGTCTGGGTGTCGAAACTGATAGTTGAGAGATTCTGAACTTTGGAGATAATGCCCGCTCGATGAACAGAACGATGCGCAGCGACGGCCCCCTGGTGTTGATGCTGGTTGGTCTCGCGGCCCTGGGCTGCGGCAGCGCCGACGATACGCGCCCAGCCACTTGGTCCTATATCTCCACGGCCATCGTGCAGCCGAGTTGCGCCACGGCCAATTGCCATTCGAACCTGTCGCAGCGCTCGGGTGTTCAGCTCGACGGGATCAGGACCGGGTACTACCAGCTCGTGGCGCGCAATTTCGTTCTTCCCGGGCGTCCCGGTGATTCGGCACTGATGGGGCTGATCGAGGGCAACGGATCGCGCCGCATGCCACCCGATTTCGCGCTTCCCAAAGCCGACATCGATCTGATCGCGAAATGGATTTCGAATGGCGCGCCCTGGTCCGGACCCGGTTCCGCGCCGTTCACGCCGTCGGTTTCCGGCACCCCTGATGCGAGCGTGGGCAACTAATGCGCAAGAATTCATGTCTGGTCGTGGGCCTGGGGCTCGTGGGCGCGGTCCTGCTGTTTTCGGCCCGCTCCGCCCAGGCCTATCCGCAGTTTCAGTTCAGCTCGGGCACGTCGCGCTGCGCGCAGTGTCACTACGCCCCGGCGGGATTTGGCCTGCTGACGTCGTGGGGCCGAGACGAATCGGCCGACACCATCAGCCGGGGCGGTGACGGCGGGTTCCTGCACGGCGCTTGGACGCCCCCTGATTGGCTGGCGCTCGGCGGGGATCTGCGCTACGCGGGCGTGCGCAACGCCGTCGGTGGCACCGACGTGCCTGAAACCGCCTTCTTCCCGATGCAGGCGGAGCTCTACGGTCGGGCCGCTTTCGGCGACTCCGGAATTTCCTTGTACGTGGCGGGCGGCCTGCGCGGCGCGACGCGCCCCTCGGAAACGGGCGCCGTCATTCATTCGACGGCGCCGATTTCGCGCGAGCACTATTTGATGTGGAAGCCCAGCGCCACCGGCGCCTACGTCCGCGCGGGGCGGTTCTATGCGCCGTACGGCCTGAGGTTCGCCGAGCACGTCTACTACGTGCGGCGGTACTCGGGTTTCAATCTGTACGAGGAGACGTACAACCTGTCGGGCGGCTATCTGGAGGAGAACTGGGAGGTCCACGCCACTGCCTTCACCGCCGTCCCCGTCGGGGCACCCGAGATACTGCGCAGCGTGGGCATGCGCGGGTCGGGCGGGGCGGTTTACGGCGAGAAGCGCTTCGCCTCGATGGCGGCCGTGGGGCTGCAATCGCGGGTCATGTCGAACACGGAGCAGAGGCTGATTCAGGGCGGCGCGGTCGGCAAGGTCTGGGTGGATGCGGCGAAGCTGCTGGTCATGGGCGAGCTCGACATTCACAACCGGGCCATCGTGGGTGGCCAGTCGTTCAACCAGCTCATCGGATTTTTCGGTCTCACGTTCATCCCGATCAAAGGCGTGATGGCGGGACTCGCGGCCGAGCGCTATCAGGAGGACCTGCGCGTGTCCAAGGTCGGGCGCAACGCGGTCGATCTGCAAATCAACCTGTTTCCATGGGCCCACGTAGAGGTCATGCTCTTCGGGCGTTACCAGTTGACCGGGGGCGGATCGGCCGACGGCGATCCCGCGTCCCTGGGCATGCTGCAACTGCACTACTACCTGTGATGACGATGAAGAAACACCTGCTCGCGTCCTTGTTTCTCGCGGTGTCCGCCCTGGCCCCGGCGGCGTGCGGCCCGGTCGTCCCCGCCAACCCGACCTGGGCGGAGGACATACGGCCCTTGATGGTGGCCCGGTGTATTCGGTGCCACGACGGTGCGGGGCATGTGGATCCCGCGACGACGATGAGCACCCAGGTGTTGTCCGCGGCGCTGGTCGCCTACAATTTCAACTACGCGACCCTACCGGATCCCCTGGGCGGGCTGGCGACTCTGCGTACGCTCGGGCCCAAGTCGGTTCGCGGCCCGATAGCCGGCGGACCGAGGATGCCGCCCCCGCCGGCCGAGAAACTCGAAGACTGGGAAATTCAGCTCCTCGACAACTGGGCCGCCGAAAATCCCCCGCGCTAGAGGGTTTTCGCATCGGCGCGACGCGCATCGCAAATCCGGTTGGGTAAACACAGCCCATTTGCGCTGCGTACACTCACCGCACGGGGTGCAGGCCGCATTCTTTGTTTTCGGGGTTCTCCCACCACCAGCGCCCCGCGCGCGGATGATCCCCGGGCGCCACGGCGCGCGTGCAGGGTGCGCAGCCGATCGATGGATAGCCGCGTTCGTGTAGTGGGTGGATCGGTACGCGGCGCTCGAGCGCGTAAGAGCGCACCTGGCCGGCGGTCCACGTGATAACGGGATTGATCTTGGCGATGCCGCCGTGTTCGGCGTCCCACTCGATCTCGGGCGTGTCGGTGCGGGTGACCGATTGCTCGCGGCGCAGGCCGGTGACCCACGCGCCCAGATCGGCGAGCGCCCGGCCTAGCGGGACGACCTTGCGGATGCCGCAGCATTCGTGCCGCTCGTCGAGCGAATCGCGGAAGCTATACAGGCCCTTCGTTCGTTCGAGATGTTCGACCGCCTCCCGGTCGGGGAACTGCCACTCGATCTCGGTCCCGTATTTCGCCCGTACGCGCTCCGCCGTCATGTACGTCTCGTCGGGCAACCGCCCCGTGTCGAGCGCGAACACCCGGACGCCCGGATCGACCGCGTGCGCGATGTCGATGGCCACGCAGTCCTCGATTGAAAAGGAGGACGCGATGGCCAGCCGACGCCCGAAGCGCTCGATCGCCCAACGCAAGATATCCGCGGCCTCGGCGCCCGCAAGCCGCGTGGCCGCTTCCTCAATTTCGGTTTGTGTCGGTTTCATGTGGCCCGAAGTCTACGCAACCCGGGGACGCAGTCGAATCTGGGTGCGTCCACCGGCTGTCGTTCCCACAATGGTGAAATCACCGGTTAAACAAACGTGGTCGTTGTAATCATGAGTTCGCGAATCGAAGACGCAGCAACGCAGCACGGCGGTGCAGCGGTGGTGACCCGATCTTCGACGCGCACGTCACTACGTCACAGCGCCTCATCCGTGCATACGGGCAGGCGGCAATTGGTAGGAAATTTCCGGATCAGATCGTCGTTCGAGCCTTTCCGGAGGGCGCGACAAATCCCGCGAAGGGCGATACAAAACACCGATATTGTTGACAAATTTCGCCTTTGAAGTCCACCCACATTCCGCTTCCTTTTGGAAAAGGCCGGGTTAACATGCCCGAAATCCGGCCGGGCGGCGGCGGTATTTTTCCGGTCACAGGAGAAGAGATGAAGAACGTACGCGTGAGGTCCCGAATGAGCCTGAATTTTCGTGATGTAGTGGCGGTCCCAACTCTGGCGCTGGCCCTGGCCGCCTGTAGTCACCCTGCTACGAGTACGGGGAACGGAAGCGGAGGTAGCGGTCAAACGGGCAGCGGGGGGATAGGCGCGACAGGCACCGGCGGCAATAACAATCCGACAAGCACCGGCGGCAACGGAACGAACCCCGGGACTGGCGGCGGCGTTCAATCGGCCACGGGCGGGAATAACGGGAATCCGCAAGGGGGAAGCAATGGAACTGGCACCGGAGGTGGCAGCACCGCCGGCAACGGAATGCCCCCCGCGACGGGTGGGGCCAACGGCGCCGGTGGGGCCACGACGGTCAAGATGTCTTGCACCGCCACCTCGTTCAGCGCCACCTACCCATACTCGCCGGGGTACCCCGGCCACGCGGCAAACCTGGCCATGGCGACGACGATGGTGCAGTCGCTTACGCCGGCCCAGAAGACACAGCAGATGCGTGGGGTTCCCACGCCCCCGCTCAACTACAACATCTTTTGGCAGCCGGACCAGGGCTCGATTCGGGGCTTCACCTTCCGCGACGGGCCCCGTGGCATGAACATGGACGCTCCGCTTCTGTCGGGGTCGGGCGGTGGCAAGTCAACCGCCTTTCCGCAGGCCATCGCGCGTGGCGCGGCCTTCGATCTGGACCTCGAATACAAGGTCGGTCAGGCCATTGGGGACGAGATGGTTGCCGCCGGACAGACCATGGCGCTGTCGCCGACGGTCAACATCCTACGCCACCCGTCCTGGGGACGCGCGCAAGAGACCTACGGCGAGGATCCCTTCCTCCTCGGCCGCATGGGTTCGGCGTTCGTGGTCGGCATGCAAGAGTACGTCGGCGCCTGCCCCAAGCACTTCGCCGCCAACAACATCGAGCAGGGCCGCTCGACGGCGAACGCGCTTATGGATGAGCAAACGTTGCGCGAGATATACGCGCGGCACTTCGGCATGATCATCAAGGACGGTGGCGCGTCTTGCATCATGGCGTCTTACAACAAGGTCAACGGAAAGAACGCCACGCAAAATGCGCACCTCTTGACCGACATCCTGAGGACCGACTTTGGTTTCCAGGGGTTTGTCCTCAGCGACTGGTGGGCCATGCCTGGTGGCAGCAACGCCGACCAGGCCTCGCGCGTCACGAATGCCCGTGAGGCCGCCATGGCGGGGATGGACATGGAGCTTCCGTGGGCCTACGAGTATCTCGAGCTCGATTCCCAGACGGGCCTGGATACGTTCATCAATGCGTCGGCCACGCGGATCCTGGAACAGAAGATCCGGTTCAAGGCGNNCAGGCCGCGCTGGAGTCGATGGTGCTTCTGAAGAACGACGGCGCCCTGCCGTTGAACAAGACGACGATCAAGACCGTTGCCGTGATCGGTGCCAGCATCGGCTACGCCGTTAGCTCCGATGGATCGGGCGATTCGACAATCGACTTCACAACCAACCTGGTCACGGGCGGCGCGACCACCATCCTCACCGGCGACTGGGGGTCAAGCCGGGTGGTGGGCGATCCGGCGAAATCCGTGGGTCCGCTGCCGGGCATCCGGGCGGCCGCCGGGGCCGGCGTCACGGTCATGGGTGGTCCGAGTGCCGCGCTGGCTGCCACCGCCGATGCGACCATCGTCGTCGTGGGCCTCACGCCGCAGGACGAGGGCGAGGAGTACACCAACATGGGCAACCCGGACCGCCAGAGCTTCGCTCTCGACGCCAAACGTGGAGCCGGGACGCAGAACAAGTTGATCACCGACGCGGTGGCGGCGGCCGCCGGCAAGCCGGTCATCGTTGTCCTCGAGGGGTCGGGCCCAATCGACATGCCCTGGCTCAGCATGGTCAAGGGGGTGATCATGGCGTGGTACCCGGGAATGGTCGGCGGCACCGCGCTCGGCAAGCTCGTGTTTGGTGACGCGAATTTCAGCGGGAAGCTCCCGATCACCTGGTCGCAGGTTTCCGACTACGGACCCTTCAAGGGAGCGGGGACCGATACGCAGATGGATTTCTACCTGGGCTATCGCCGCTTTGATCAGAACAACATCGCGCTTGACCCGACCGTGGGCCACTATCCCTTCGGCTACGGGCTCAGCTACGGGACGGATTTCCGCTACACGGCCATTCACGTGCCCTGCAGCGACATCGGCCAAACTGGTTTCGTCGACGTCACGGTCGACGTGAGCAACATGGGGACGCGCGCCGGGGACGAGGTCGTCTTCCTCTTCGTCGCGCCGCCCGCCACGCCGCCGAGTGCGACCATTCATCGGGCGAAGAAGGAGCTGAAGGGCTTCGGTCGCCTGACCCTGGCTCCAGGCGAAAGCAAGAGCTTGACCATCAAGCTGCGCATCTCGGATCTTCAATACTTCGATCCGGCCACGACCGGTGGCGGATGGAAGGTGCAGCCGGGGGTGTATACGATCATGGCCGGTGGGTCCTCGGCTAAACTGCCCGTTATGGATACACTGACGATCAAATGATCGCATCAATGAGGTTTCGCCCCCGGGTCATCAGCTCATCAACCGTTTTCTTTTCGATCTTCGCGGCGCTGGCGTTGCAGCCGGCGCATGCGAGGAGTACCGAGAAGAATGCCGACACCGACGACTCCGAGGCATCGGAGCCCGAAGCCGCGGACAAGAAGGTGCCGGATTCAGCGTCTGCGGCGGAGCCGGCGCCACCCGCTGCTTCGGCGGGCTCGGGCCTGCTCGTCGAACGCATGCCGCCCTCGGCCTTCCCCGCATGGAGGCAGCGTGGGATCACGGGGGGCTCGCTGTGGCTCGATGGCTCCTTTCACGGGATGCCGTGGCCCTACTATCCGAAGACGGGCATCGGGCTCAGCGGATCGGTCTGGGCCGACAACAGTTTTCAACGGATCAACCGTGAGGAACGTTTCCCCAAGACCGACTACTGGGTCCATCAGTCGAGGGCGGTGTTGCGGGTCACCCCGACCTATAGCTCCGGCGACTTCTTCGTCCAGGCGCAGGTNNGGGGCCCTCGACGAGAACTCGCGACAGCCGGTCGATTTCAACTACGCCACCACGATGTTTTACCGGCCGAATGGCACCGGCAACATCGCGCTGCATCTCCACTTTTTCGAGGGAGACAAAGGCCTGCCGGCGATTCGGTTGGAGCTCCTCGGCCAGTACGGCTACGACAGCTTCGATCGTATCGGCGCGCGCCCGGCTCTGATCGTCGATTTCGGCGTCATCAAGATCAAGGTTGGAACCGAGCACAGATGGACACGGCCGCGCGACACGCAGGTGCAGACCGTGTTGCCGATGACCGATCCGGTGACGGGGTTGCCGATCGGCGACATCACGTACGTCCACACGCGCAAAGAGAAGTTTTATGACCGGTGCCTCGTGGCCGGGACGGTCCAGCTCGTACTATTTCCATGGTTGGAGGCAGGCGTACAGGGGGCGTATTGCCTTTCGGACCACACCACTCAGATGGGCGGGGACGACCTCGACGGTAGCTACACGCAAACGACGATGGGGGGATTTGCCAACGTGAGTCCCTTGCCCGACTTGGTGATCGGCGGCGGCGTCGATGTGGCGGACTGGAAGAACCTTCACCACAACGACCTGAATCAGTTCGGCCATCAGACCAACTTCGCCGCCTTCGGCGCCATCCAATACCTCATCCACCATCAGCTCTATCTGAAGCTGGTCGCCGCCTACGATAAGGGGAAGAAGGAGGACCTGGAAGGCGGGACGACGGAGGTGACGAACACGATGATGAGCGCCCGGGTGCGGCTCATGTATCTCTTCTGACGCCCGATCCGGTGACGCCGGCGCGAACGCTCTCTGGCGTCACCCCGTCAATGAGTCCGCTCGCGATGGCAGCAAGCCTTTCTTGTCGGCCTGGGGGGGGCGTGAACCGGATCAGCGTCGTCGCCTTCGACACTCTGCCAGCGAGCTTCTGGCCGCGCCCGTCCATGTAGCCAAGGAGGCCCTCCACCGGATCTATAGGGTCCGTGGTCACCACCGCGCCGGGCAGGCCCTGGCGCGGCTTACGGATCAACAGGCTGCCTCGGATTTACCCGAGCTGCAGACCTTCGGACGCACCCTCATGCGTTGGCGCCGAGAGATCGTGGAGTACTTCCGCACCGGCCTCACCAACGGCCGCACCGAAGGACAACCACCCACCGGCCACGCGCCGCG
>PMNO01000592.1 GCA_003161835.1 Myxococcales bacterium
ATCGAGGCGGGTGCTGAAACCGGGAAAGCTCGGAGGATGTGCCATCCAGAGGGTGGACGGCGTGCCGACCACGTCGACGCGCGAAAAGGAGTTCCATTTCAGCGCGAGGGTGGGCGGTTGCCGCACGCCCTTGACGAACCTGACGTCGTACCAGTGGACGCGGCCATTCGTGTACAGACTGACCAACAGGCCACCGATGAGAACGATCACCAGTTGCCGCCATCGTGCCGCGCCGGACGGCATCAACACCACGCCGCCGAGCAGCGCAATCGCGGCGGCAAGCAGGATCGCGGAGGGGGCGCCCAGCCAGTTCGTGGCCGGGATGAAGGCCATGCAGCCCAGGGCGGCTCCCAGAAGGTCCGCGAAGTAGAGGCGGTTCGCCTGAGCGGGCCGATGGGTGAGGATCAGCGAGACCACCAGACCGCCGAACAGGAAGGGAACGGCGCACAGCAGATAGGTGGCCCCAATCCGGAGCCAGTTCTCGGCCGACGTTTCGAGCGAGATCGGCAACTGGAAGGAGATGCCAATTGCGGCGACGCTGGTGATTCCGAACAGAACGGAGCCGAGCGCGGCGTGCTTGAACAGCCGGTGCTCGGGAAACCAGGACGGCATCAAGGTCACGATCAGGCCGCTCGCGCCAAAACCGAGCATCGCCAGGGACACCACCATGAACGACAGGTGGTAGAACATCGTGACCGAGAAGATCCGCGTGAGCAGCAGCTCGGTCAGTAGGACCGCGAAACTGACCAGGAAGATGCCGACATCGAGACGGGTGACGCGCCAGTCGCCGACCATCGTCTATGACTCGGGGCTCTCGGGGCTCGCTGCGACGGAAACGAAACAGACAGGGCGTCCGGGCACGGCAGGGAAATACCACAACGCTCGCCGGTCTGTCAGGACCGAATGCCGCCCACACGTGATTCCCGCCGACCGCGGGAGGCGGGCGGCGGGTCGAGATCGGCTGATTTTGGGGGCCGAAGGCGGCTAGCCGGCGCTGGTCATGTCGACCGGCGCCTTCTCGGAGCTGCCGTCGGTCGCCGTGTCATCGCTGCTGCTGCAGGCCACAGGGACCGCGATCGCGACAACAGCCAGAATCAACCAGACTGCCAAGGTCGGAATTTTCTTGAACATGGCCACTCCTATCCGTTTGCGGGAGGTGACACCATAACACAACGCCCGGGCCGAACAACCCCTCATGCCGGGTCCCGTGCCCGGCGGGTCCGGGCTTCGATGGCCACGATAGCCGAATCGAGACGCATCCCGGCACGCGCGACCAGGGCATGGGCGCGATGCTTGGCCGCGATCAGGGACAGCGACGTCCCGGCGCGGCGGGCGGCCTGGAACTGGCGCACCTCGTTCACGACCCGGCTCACCGCGAAGCGATAGTAAAAAGACGATCGGCGTCCCCGCAGCTGGATGTCCCGGTCGGTGGAGGTGGCCCAGGGGCCAGGATCGATGATCTCTTGCCGAACATCGTCATAGAACGGAGTTCCCTTGATCGGGTACGACACGGTAATCGTGAACTGGTCGGGATCGGAGCGCTTCAGATGCTCGATGGTGGCCAGGATGTCGGCCTCGGTCTCGCCGGGATAGCCGAGCATGATGAAGGTTCCGGTCTCGATGCCGTGCTTCTTGCTGAGCTGGATCATGGATCGGACCTGCTCCACCGTGACCCGGCGATCCATCGCGTCGAGGATCTTCTGCGAGCCGCTCTCGGCGCCGATCCAGACGCGAAAGCAGCCTGATTGGCGCAGGAGGGTGACCATCCGTTCGTTCAAACGATCAGCGCGGGTGATGCACTCGTAAGGCACGCGCAGGCCCCGCCGCTCGACCTCGCTCGCGAATTCCTCGATCCAGCGGTGATTGATGGTGAAGACATCGTCCACGAACCACAGCGAATCCGGATGATAGCGATCGACGATGCCCTGGATCTCGTCCGCGACCAGGCGCGGGGAGCGGCGCCGGTAGCTTCCGCCGTAAACCGCGCGACTGCACCAACGGCAGGTATAGGGGCACCCGCGCATGGTGCTGACCGAGATGGCGTTCTTGCCGTGGTGAGACCGCCAGGCCTCCAGATACGGGCGCAGATCGACGGCCTCGCGGTTGGGGACCGGCAGGTCATCCAGGCTCTTGATCAAGGTGCGCGGCACAGTTCGCACGATCGTGCCCGTCGGGTTGCGAAAGGCGATGCCCGCGACAGCGTCGAGGGGACGCCCCGCGGACCATGCCTCCACCAGCTCACGCAAGGTCTCCTCGCCTTCGCCGATGACGACAACTTCGGCGCCGGCCTCGAGAAACTTGTCGACGTGGTGGGTGACCTCCGGGCCGCCCAAGACGATGTGCGTCCCCGCGAGCGTGGGCTGGGAACGGACAAACTGGATGATCCCCAGAACGCCCACCTTGGTCATCAGATTCGTGTAGAGCCCCAAGACCTCGGGGCGTTCCTCCAGCAAGCGCCGCTCCAGCGCGGGGCGCGAGGAAAACGTGGTGTCGAACACTTCGACGGGAACGGCGTGCTCGCTCAGATACGCAGCCAGATACAGGATCCCCAAGGGGGGATACGGGCGCATCAGTTTCTTTTCCTTGACGTCCTCGTCGAGGAAGTAGCCGTGAGTCAGAAATACTTTCATGGAACCACCGCCGGGGCGGCCGCGGGTACCCATCGCCGCTGGCCGAATGTACTTTGGCATGCCGCCCCTTGTGATCCAAACTGCCGTTCGTGGCATCCGTCCTGTTCGCGCACGGACATCTTCTGCGCTTCGACGANNGATCCCATGCTGGACGAGGACACCTCCGGGTTCCGGGAGGCCCTCGATCGGGTGCGGCCGGACATCGTGGTGCTGTACGACGACGCGTTCAACTGGTTCACCAAGATGTGCCTGGGGCGCATGCGGGTCGCGGCGCGCGCCATGTGCGCCGAGGCGCACGCCCGGAAGCTGACGGTGATCGTGGGTGGCCATGACGCCGCTGACGATCCCGCGACCTACCTGGATGCGGGGGCGTCGTTCGTCGTGGTCGGGGAAGCCGAGATCACCCTGGGCGAGCTGACCGCCCGGATCGCGAGCGCCGGCCCGGACGGCAAGGACTTCGACGACATCAACGGCCTGGTCTTTCGACAGCGCGGGTTCGTGCGGAAGACCGCGCCCCGAAAGTTGATCCAGAACCTGGACGAGCTCAGCCTGCCGGCCTGGGATTTGGTCGATATGGATCGCTACCGGACCTTCTGGAAACGGCGACACGGATATTTTTCGCTGAACGTCGTGACCACCCGGGGCTGCCCCTACAAGTGCAACTGGTGCGCGAAACCGGTGTACGGCAATACCTACCACAGCCGAACGCCGGGGAACGTCGTCGACGAATTGCGCATCTTGCGCCAGGCCTACGCGCCCGATCACCTGTGGTTCTGCGACGACATCTTGGGCCTGAAGACAAAGTGGCTGGCGGCCTGGTCCGAGGAGGTGTCACGCCAGGGTCTGGCGACGCCGTTTCTGTGCCAGACCCGCGCTGATTTGATGACCGATGAAAACGTGCGCGCGCTGCGCCTGGCTGGCTGCGCGGAGGCCTGGCTCGGGGCCGAATCGGGCGCGCAGACGATCCTCGATGCCATGGACAAGGGCATCACCGTCGGGCAGATCCGCACCGCGGCCGGGCGTTTGCGCGCCGCGGGCATCCGGGTGGGGTTGTTCCTGCAATTTGGATACCCCGGGGAAGGATGGCCGCAGATTCAGGCGACGCGGGAGCTCGTGCGCGAGGTGCAGCCCGACGACATCGGCATCTCCGTGAGTTACCCCCTGCCCGGGACGCGATTCTACGAGAGCGTGCGCGAGCGCATCGGTGAGAAGCACAACTGGGACCAAAGCAGCGATCTCGACCCGCTCTTCCCGGGCGTGTTCGCGCGAGACTTTTACCAAACGCTGGCCCGCACGGTACACGCCGAGTTTCGCACCCGGCGGGGCATGCGCGCGGCGCGCGGCTTGCTGGCCGATCCCCTGCGCGCCGATGGCACGGGCCTCCGCGACGCCTCCGATCTGCGCCAGGCCGGACGGTGGATGATCGAACGGGTGAAGCTGGAAGTGGCCCGCCGCCAGCAAACCGACCAGCGCCCCGGATGAAGATGGACCTGACCGCCGCGCCCGCGTCACCGGCCGCAGTCAGGGGCGCCCGGCACGCTGATCAACACGCGGCTGTCGCGCGTCGCGCGAAGACAGAAGCTCACGCGCGGAGAGCGCGGTTTCCTTGTCGACGCCTGGGGCGGTGACGAGGGTCTCGAGGTGGGCCCAGGCGGCGGCGGCGGCGGCGTGATCCCCGAGCGCGTCGGTGGCCTGGGCATTCACGAAGAGCGCGTATGGATAGTCGTGGAGTAGCTCCAGACTCCACGCCACGCTCTTGTGCGCCGATTCGGCGTCGCCAGCGTCCAGTTGCACCGCCGCCAGCGTCGCCCACGAATTGGGACTGAATGGCTCCCGCGCATTGGCGGCGTCACAGGCGCGGATGGCCTCGATCGTATGGCGCAATCGGAACTCCGCGTGCGCGGTCCGCAGCGCCACGCGAAAGGTTCCCGGGGTGGCCTTTTCGGCGCGCTCCAGCGCAAACAGCGCGCGCGCGGCCCCGAGCGGGCCGCGATCGTCGTGCAGGGTGCGCTCGGCCTTGCCCAGCCAATAGCTGCCGCGCAGGCGTTCTTCAGCGCCGATCGCCGCAATCCCCAAGATCGCAACGGTCAACGCCTCGGCGGCCCAGTCAGGGAATCGCCAGCGCACGGCAGGTCCGGCGCCCTGCCCGGCATCGTTCGACGAGATCAGACCCAGCGCCAGTCCGGCCAGGGTGAGAGTCGCGGGCATTTCCAGCGGGAAGCCGGTGGCACTGGCGCCCACCAGCGCCACAAGCGTACCGGCCGCCACCGACGTGGAAACGCGGCGCCCGGCGTCCGGGGAGGCCAGTCTCCTGCGAATCGTGATCGTGACGCCGACGGCCAGGGCCAGGAAGGACCCCAGACCCACCGCACCGGTTTCGGCGAGCCACTCGAGCAAATCGCAGTGGGCGTGGCGCGGCGCGAGCGTGGCGCTCAGTACCCCGTCGGCGGTGGCGCCGGGTTCCGCGAAACGGGGGAAGAACACGGCCCAGTTTCCCGGGCCGACTCCCGTGAGCGGACGCGAGCGGAACATGGCCAGGCTGCGCCGCCAGAGGCCGATCCGCGTGCGCAGCGCCGTCGAGTCGGGATCAAAGCTGGTCTCGACCACGTCGAAACCCTGCGCGAGACGTTTGGTATCGGCGGCGTACTGCGGGTTGGCACGGCCTGGTAACAAAGCCACCAGGAGGGTCACAACGCCGAGCCCCACCCACGAAACCACCGCCGCGCGCGACCACGGCCTGCGCCCGACAAACACGACCGTGAGGATGCCGAGCGCGCCGCCGAGCCACGCGCCCCGGGCCCGGGTGGCGGCCAGGTACACGATCTGCAAGGCGATCTCGCAGACCACGATCCGCCGCTCCCAGCGCCCGCCCGCCAGGCAGAGCGCTCCAACGCCAAACGGAAGGGAAAGGGCTATCGCCTCGCCGGCCAGGTTTCGATTGCCGAAGGTCGAGCCCGGCGTGCTGATCACGGGGATGGGCAACCTGAAAAGATCGATGTGCTGGAACAACCCGATCACGCTGACCACCGCCGCGGCGGCCGTGACCGCCTGAAACAATCCGGTGCGCGCCGAGGAGCTGCCTCCGCTGGCCGCCACGCCACACGCGATTCCACATAGCGCCACCCATCGCAACAAGCTGGAGAGCGCGTAGGGCGCGCCCGGAGGCGTCTGAGCGGCGATCACCGCGGAGAGCGTCCCGCTGGCGAGGACCAGCAGCATACCCACCGTGAGGGGGCGGCCCCAGGCTGTCAGGGGTTGGGGCTCGGGTGGGTGGTGGTCGGCCCCGGCGGGTACCACCGGACGTGGGCTGTCGCCCGTGGCGGACTTCAAGAGCAGCAGCGCGCCGAAACCCAGCGCCGCCGCGAGCTGAAAGATCGACTCCTTGGGTCCCGTGAACGGCGTCGCGAGCGCCGGCACGTAGAGCAAGAAGACCACCAGGGCAGCCCCGGACGTGCCGGCGATCGAGAACGCCCCCGCCACCGACGCCGTATGCCACCGCGGGGTCACGAGCGGACGGAGCGCCTTTCGGAGGCGACACCATCGGGCTCGGCCGGGCTCAGCTCGGTCCGCAGCGCATCGAGGCGGGTCGCGAATTGTTCGAGGACGCGGCGCCGGTAGTCGGACAGATGCAGCTTCAGAATGCCGTCGGAGAGCACCACGTCGGGATGGCGGGCCTGGGCCGCCCGGCGACCGAGGTGGAAGCGCCACGCTGCCCGGAGGCCGCGCTCGACGGGAGCGAGCGCCAACGCGAAGACCTTCTCGGCCGCCCGCTGCAGCGCCGCGCCGCCGAAGGTCGCCGCACCCGTCCGGTGGCGGAACCCGGGAAAGAAGGCCTTCACCCATTGCTCGTTGGCCGCGCAAAATGCGAGGTACGTATCCTGCCCGCTCAACGGCCGGGCGGAGACCACCTGGTTCGCCGTGAAGAGATCGCGGTGATACGCGATCAAGAGTTCGCTCTCGTCGACGAGATAGTTGGGGCACACCACGCTGCGCGTGCGGGTCAGCTTGGTGAGCAAGAAGATCAGCGTGTAGGCGGTGTACAGGCCCCCCGGGGCCGCCACCACGAACAAGTCGATGTCGGGCTTCCGGCCCGGGTTTTGATGAGCGGTGCCCCCCGAATAGGCCAGCATGCGCACGAAGGGCAACGTCGCCAGCCATTGCAGCGTCCGCCGGTGACGGTCGAGGATGGCCGCGGTTCGCTCCACGCCTTCCTGACGACGTGCGACCAGCGCGTCGCGCCCGGTCAGCACCAGATCGCCGTTGGCGTGCAAGGTGATATGGCGNNCGATGGGCAGGGGAGCATCGAACAGATCGGCGTAGGTCACCGCCGCCAGCAGAGCCCACTGCGATGGCAGGAATCCCGTCGGTGGCGGCCCCACCGGTGCCAGCGTCGGCGACGCGGCGGCGGGCGCTGTTGAATGACGGGGCGCCGCGATGCGAATCTGGTGCAGCGCCTCGGGGCCCTTGGGTTCCCGTTCCGGTCCGACCTGCCGGCTCAGCTTCCAAAGGTGCTCGGCGGTGCGCGTCCACGAAAAATGTCGGGCGCGCGCGAAACCCAGGACCCGCATGCGTTCGACGCGTTGCGGATCCGACAGCACCTGGGAAATGGCCGCCACCAGCCCCGGCACGTCGCCCGGTGGCACCAGGCACGCGGCGTCCCCGGCCACTTCGCGCAGCGCGGCCACGTCCGATGCGACGACGGGGGCGCCGCAGCTCATGGCCTCGAGCACCGGCAGTCCAAACCCCTCCAGCCGAGACGGATAGACGAAGAGCCGCGTCCCGCCGTAAAGCGCGATGAGATCGTGCTCGGACACGTAGCCGAGCCAGCGCACCCGCCCCGCGCTCGTGCGCGCGTTGAGCTCTTCGATCAACTGCCGATCGCGCCATCCGCGCCCACCGACGACCACCAGATCCAGATCCTGCCCGCCCTGCGCCAGAACCTGATCGAAGGCCGCCAGCAGGGTCAACAGATTCTTGCGCGGCTCGATGGTCCCGACGGTGAGAATGTAGGGGCGGGTCAGCCCGTGCTTCGCGCGGACCGCGGCGACGGCTTGCTCCGGCACCGGCCCGCAGGACGGATGCGCCGCCCCCGGAAGCAACACCACCCGCTCCGGGGCGACGCCAAGGCGCTCGATGATGTCGAGGCGAGATGCCTCCGACACGGTGGCGACCGCCGCGGCCGATACCACCGAGCGCCCGAGGAGCGCCCGCGTGACCGCGCGCTTGCGCCACGTGAACAGCTCCGGCGTGCGATAGACGGCCAGATCGTGCACGACCGAGATCGTCGGGCATGGTGACGCGAGCGGCACGATGTAGTTCGGGAAGGTCGCCACGTCGGCGCCACTGCGCGCCAGCATCCGGGGCACGTCGGTTTGCAGCCACACCGCCCGGATCGACGCGCCGCCAATCACCAGGTGGCGGGCCCAGCGGGAAGCCAGCTCCTCGGCGGGGGCGCGATTCGACAGCAGGATCAATTCGTCGTGGGGCGCGCGGGTCTGCAGCAAGGCGTCGACGAGGTGCTCGGTGTAGTAGCCGATCCCCGCCCGCAGAGGCGTGCAGGTGGTGACTTCGACGGCTAGCCGCATAGCGACCTCCTTGTGGGTACTGCATAATGCGCGACACGATGCCGCCTGGAAGACCCCCGTCGCGGACCGACGCAACTGGTGCCTCCGGGACTCCGCGGCTGGTCGCCCGCGTGTTGCTGCTCGGGCTGGGCGCCCTGCTGCCGTTCGAGAGTCCGATCGTCAGTCTGGGCCCCCTCACGATCACGACCGTTGAACTCGTGATCTATCTGCTCTTCGTCGTCTGGGGACTCGATCTGATGTCGCGCGCCGCGCGGGCTGGTTTGCGCCGCGGGGCCTGGGCCAGCGGCCGGGCGTCCCTCGCCTCGGCCAGCCGCGATCCGATGGCGCGAGCCGTGGCGGTCTGGCTGGCGGTCAACGTGATCTGCGCGCTGCTGGCGCCCGCTCACAGGGTACCCGCGCTGAAGTTCGCCCTCCGGGCCACGAGCGGAGGGTTGCTGTTCTTCGCCGCGCGCGACTTGCTGTCGTCCGCCGGCGACGCGCGGAGATTCGGCCTCGCTATCGTGGGGGGGGCAGCCCTGTCGGCGGCCGGCGCCATCGTGGAGAGCGTGCTTCCTAACACCGCTGGTTTCTGGCATCCCTTCCGAACTACCACATTCACGGTCACCGGCCTGCCTCGACCGAGCGGGCCGTTCGCATACCCCACGATTGCGGCCATGTACTGGGAGGCGGTGTTGCCGCTGGCGATCGTGCTCCCGCTCACCGCGCGTGACTCTCGAAAGACCGCGGCTCCCCAGAGCGCACCGCCCCACCCGGCGTGGACCGGCACCGCGGTGGCGATCCTGCTCGGCACCCTCCTGATCGCGGCCATACTCTTCAGTGCCACGCGCACCGCCCTGTTCGTGGCCGCCCTGGCCAGCGGCGCGATGACCGCGCTGACCTGGCGCAGCGACCGCCGAATCAGGGTCGCGGCGGTGAGCACGCTGGCCCTGGTCGGTCTCCTCGCTGGGATGACGCTGGCCAGCCCCGCCGGGGCGTCGCCCCTGGCCATGCGCCTGCGCTGGTGGCAGGACGGAAATTGGTACCTCGCCCGCTATGGGTTGACCGAACGGACTCTCCAGATGGAGGCACGTTCGCTCAATCAGGTCCCGATCACGGTGGAGAATACGGGCGCCCTGGTGTGGCCCCACGCCGGGGCCGACGCGGTTCGCTTGAGCTACCACTTTGAAAAAACCGACAACCGGGGCGCGCACCTGGACTTCGAAGGCCGCCGCTCGGCGCTGCCTTTCGACGTGCCGCCAGGAGCGTCGGTTCGGGTTCTGGGGACCGTGCAAGCTCCGGAGGAGGCCGGCCGCTACCGCCTGCGCTGGGATCTGGTGCGCGAGAACGTCACCTGGTTCAGCGAACGCGGAAATCCCACCGCCGACCAGACCGTCGACGTGGTCAAGGTGGCGGCCGGCACGCGCCGGCGGAAACGTGCCGGGCTCGTCGACTCCACCTTGGAAGATTTCGTCTCGTCGTTTTCGCCCACCCGGCCCGAGCTGTGGCGCGCGGCNNCTACCCTCAGGCCCTGTCCCGCGTGTCGCGCGATCCCGCGGCGTCGTACGATCCGCGCATCCACGCCAATAGCCTCTATTTCGAGACCCTCGCGGATCTGGGCCTGGCGGGAATTTGCGCGCTGGCGCTGCTCATGGTGACGGTCGCCCGAACAGCCTGGCGGAGTCTCTCGGCGCTGGCCGCGCCTGTGGCCGCGGCGTACGCGATCGCGGTGGGGACATTTTTCGTTCATGGATTGCTCGACTGGTTCCTGGAGTTCACTCCGACGTACGGGCTCTACTGGCTGCTGCTGGCGCATCTGGTGGCTGGGGCTGATAGACAGAGGAGCGCGACCGCCCTGCCAGCGTGATGAGACAACAGAGCGTCAGCCCCACCTCGGTGATCACGGTCGTGAAGGCCGCGCCCCGTCCCCCCCAGCGCGGCATCAACACCACGTTCGTTCCCAGGTTCAAGATCACCAGCAGGATGGTGAACAGCAGATTGTACCGCTCGAGCGAGCGCGCGATCAGGAAATGCGTGAGCCCGTAGTTGAGGAACAAGATCGGAACCGCGAGGCAGAGCAGGCGCAAGGCGGGCACCGCGCTCACGAACGCGGGCCCGAAGACCCATCCGATCACGAGGTCGCTCGAAAGGTAAACCGCCGCGCCGACGATTCCGCCCAGGCTCAGCAGCCCGAGGCCGAGACCCCATTCGGAACGCCGCCCGCGCGCCGGATCATCGCGCTGCGCGCGCACCAACGCCGGAAAGGACGCGGCCAGAATGATCGATGGCAGAATCATCGTCGCTTCGAAAATCTTGTACGCGGCGCTGTAGGAGCCCACCGCCGCGTCACCCGCGAAGACCCGCAACAATACGGCATCGCCTTTGAAGTAGACCAGGGACATCAGCCCGGCCAGCCACAACGGCAGAGCCTCCCGGATCGCCGCGCGCGCCAGCCGCCGATCGAACGGGCCACCATGAAAAGGCGTGGGCAACCGGTAGCCACGGCGGATGACCGTCAGGCCGGCTACGGCGGCGGCTATCGCGCCGACCATGACGCCCGCGGCCAGCGCCACCACGGTCCGGCGCCACCACAGCGCCGCCAGCCCCGCCACCGCCACCAGCGCGGCGCGGGCCACGTTCAGGCGCGCCTCGTCCCGCAAGCGTTCGTACCCGCGGAAGACGGCGCCGCAGTACTCGACGTAGGCGCCGGCGAGCGCCGCGATCCCGAGCAACACCAGGGCGCCGCGGGTTTCCCCGCCCCCGACCAGGAGGGCGGCCCCGGCCACCAGCGCGAGATAGGGGACGGCCGCCAGGCTGCGCACCCACAGTCCGGTGCCGACGATCGTCGCGGCGCGGGCTTGCCGGCGCGCGAGCGCACGCGTGGTCCAGATCCCGAGGCCGAGATCCGTCGCGAGGAGCAAGAGCGCGGCGACGGTGTCGGCGAATTGAAATCGCCCGAACGCCGCTTCNNGGCACCGAGGCGGCCTTGGCGGCCATGTTGCCCAGCGCCAATCGCTTGTTCGCGCCCAGTCGCATCGCGCAGGAGGATCTAGCGTCGGAGCTCGCGACGCGTATCCCGCAAGACCGCGCTGACGGTCAGCGCCAGGATTTTTAGATCCAGAGCCGGGTTCCAGGTGCGGACATATTCGAGGTCGAACCGCAGCCGCTCCGAGATCGGCCGCTCGCCCCCGCGGAGCCCATGAATCTGCGCCCACCCCGTGATCCCCGGACGAACGAGGTGGCGCTCCGCGTAGCCCGGCAAGGTCGCCTCGTACCCGGCCACGAGATGCGGGCGCTCCGGACGCGGTCCGACCACGCTCATGTCACCCACCAGAACNNATCGCCATGGAACATGCTCCGCAGCTTGATGAGCCGGAACGGCACCCCATCACGCCCGACGCGCGTCTGACGGAACAGCACCGGCCCCGGCGAATCCAGGCGAATCAGCGCCGACAGAGCCACCAGAGCAGGAGACAGGATCACGAGCCCCGCCAAGGATGCGCCGATGTCGACAAGGCGTTTGGTCGCCCGCAACGCGATGTGCCCGCGGCGGGGCTCCTGCTCCGCGGGCGCGGGTGGGGAGCGGCGCGCGGGGCCGGCGGGGATGATGGTGG
>PMNO01000126.1 GCA_003161835.1 Myxococcales bacterium
TCGATCCGGCGGGCACCCGGCGCACAGGAGCCAGCCGGGCGAAATTGGTGCTCGCGGCGCCGCCGCGCTGGCACCATCTGGCCGAATGGATAATCCGGATCTTGGCCCTGTCGGCGATCGCGGCGGTTGTTCTGATCTTTGCATTCGTGGCTCGGGAGTCCTTGCCGCTGTTCACCAGCCGCGACGTACACAAGGAGGTGACGCTCCGGCAGATGTGGACGGCGCAGCAATGGCCCGGATACGACGCGCCGGACCACATCTGGCAGCCCGTCTCGGACATTCCCAAGTATGGGGTCTGGCCGCTCGTGGTCGGGACCTTGAAAGTCACGCTGGTGGCGATGTTCTTCGGCGTGCCGCTCGGTGTCGGCGCGGCCCTGTACGTGTCGCAATACGCCCGGCCGCGAGTGCGCGAGATCGTCAAGCCGGTGGTCGAGCTCCTCGCCGGGATCCCGTCGGTGGTCCTGGGTTTCTTCGCGTTGATGGTGATGGCCAGCTGGATGCAGGACGCCTTCGGGCTCGAATCGCGGCTGAACGCGATCGTCGCCGGCCTCGCGCTGTCCTTCGCCATCATTCCGGTCATCTTCACGATCAGCGAGGAGGCCTTCGGCGCCGTCCCGCGGAGCTATGTCGAGGCGTCCGTGGCGCTCGGCGCGGCTCGGTGGCAAACCACTCTCCGGGTCGTGCTCCCGGCCGCCAGCCCAGGGATCGCAGCCGGGGTGGCACTGGGCCTGGGACGCGCGGTGGGCGAGACCATGATCGTGCTCATGGCATCCGGGAACGCGGCGATCTTGTCGGGTGTGATGACCGAATCCGTGCGCACGCTCTCGGCCACCATCGCGGCCGAATTGGCGGAGGTGGTGTTCGGGGGAGCGCACTACACGGTCCTCTTCTACTTGGGCACCCTCTTGTTCTTGTTCACGTTCGTAGTCAATTCGGCCGGCGACTGGATCATCCACGGAATGAAACGGCGCCTGGGAGTTCCGTCGTGAGCACTGCCTCCGTCGCGAGCGAGAGGCATCAGACGCCGTTCGTTCGAGCGCTCCGCAACCGTATCGGTGACATCGCGCTGGCGGTCGGCTCGGGGGCCGCGATCTTGATGGTGTTGGCTGTCTTGGCGGTCATCCTGGGCGACGCGATCTTTCACGGCGGCGCCCGGTTGTCGCTACGTTTCTTCTTCACCGCTCCAGAGCAAGGGATGACCCAGGGGGGGATCTTCCCGGCGCTGTTCGGTACCGTCGCGATGGTGTTGTTGATGACGGTGGCGGTGGTGCCGGTGGGGGTTGCGACGGCGGTCTACCTGCACGAATACGCGCCCGCGCGATCGCTCGTGACCCGTGCCGTGCGCATCGCGGTCAGCAATCTGGCGGGCGTGCCGTCCATCGTCTTTGGCCTCTTTGGCCTGGGATTTTTCGTGCAGTTCGTGGGCGCCGGCGCCGATCGCATCTTTCACGGCGGCCAACGCGTGTGGGGTCAACCCGCCTTGCTGTGGGCGGCCTTGACCATGGCCGTCTTGACGCTGCCCGTGGTGATCGTGGCGACCGAAGAGGCCCTGCGCGCCGTGCCGCGGGAGCTGCGCGAGGCGTCCCTGGCCCTCGGAGCCACGCAGTTTCAAACGGTAATCAACGTCGTGTTGCCACAGGCGGTGCCGGGGATTCTCACCGGCACCATTCTGGCCATCAGCCGCGGGGCAGGGGAGGTGGCCCCGATTCTGTTCACCGGCGTCGCGTATTTCTTGCCGACGTTGCCCAGAAGTCTGCACGAACAGTTCATGCACCTGGGAAATCACATCTACGTTCTTTCCACTCAATCTCCGGATGTCGATGCGACGAAGCCTCTGCTGTACGGCACCGTTCTGGTGTTGTTGATCTTGACCTTTGTCCTGAACTTGGCGGCGGTCGTCGTCAGGTCGAAGATGCGCCGCCGCCTTTCGGGTGTCGCATGAGCGTGGCCGTCGCTCAAGCCGCGCCGAGGATGAAACTGACCGTCCGGGACCTGGAAGTATTCTACGGCTCGAAGAGGGGCCTCTCCCCGACGACCCTGGATCTGCCCGAAAAGAACGTCACCGCCCTGATTGGTCCATCGGGCTGCGGCAAATCAACGTTCTTGCGCGCTCTGAACCGCATGAACGAGCTCATCGCGGGTTGCCGGGTGCTCGGGGACGTGCGGCTTGACGGCGAGCCCATCTATGGGCCCGGAATCGACCCGGTGGTGGTCCGGCGGCGCATCGGAATGGTGTTTCAGCGATCCAACCCCTTCCCCAAGTCGATCTTCGAGAACGTCGCGTACGGTTTGAGGATCGGTGGGATCGATAATCGGTCGGAGATCGCCGGGCGTGTGGAAAGGGCACTGAGCCAGGCGGCGTTGTGGGCAGAGGTCAAGGATCGCCTCCAAGACAATGCCTTGGGATTGTCCGGGGGCCAGCAGCAGCGGTTGTGCATCGCGCGTGCCTTGGCGGTCGAGCCGGAAGTGTTGCTCATGGACGAACCGGCCTCCGCCCTCGATCCCATCGCCACCGCCCACATTGAAGAACTGATTGACGAGCTGTCGAACGACTACACGGTCGTGATCGTCACCCACAACATGCAGCAAGCCGCGCGGGTCTCGGATTGGACCGCCTTCTTCTACATGGGCGAGCTCGTCGAGTACGATCGAACCAACATTATCTTCACGAAGCCGAGCCAAGCGAAGACGGAGGACTACATCACGGGTCGATTTGGATGACCATCCGGAA
>PMNO01000471.1 GCA_003161835.1 Myxococcales bacterium
CCCGCGATGGGCACCGGCAAGAGATCGCCCAGATGCATCCGCATGACGGGATCGGCCCAGGCCGGGGCCGCGACGATGAGGTCCCCCGTCTGAAATCCGGCGCGAATGTGGTCAGCGGCCGCGGTCCAATCGGCGCCACGGGGCGCGCGCCACGGGGCGATGAGGGCCTGCGCGGTCTCCACCAGCGCCAGCAGCACGAGGGCCGCCGCGCCCCAAACACCCAGCCGCGCTCCCGGGGACCAAGGCTGTGACTCGTCGATCTCGGCCAACGTCGACCTAGGCGGCATGCACGGGCCTCGGCTCCCCGGTGTGGCGCGGCGGATCCAGGGCCGCGGAATCCGTCCAGCGGCAGGCGACCAGAAGCAAGATCAAGAGCACGATCCCGGGGGTCCAATTCAGCAACTCGTACAGGTGCAACTTCAGGTGATCGCCTGTATGCCCGCGCTGAACCGATGCCTGGAGCGCGGACTTGGTCTGGATCGACACGCGCCAGGATACGACCACCGCCATCAACCAGGCCATCAGCACCGCCGCGGAGGCGGGGCGGCGTTTTTCACGCCACGCCCGAGCGAGCGTCGCCCCCAGGATCAAGATCGGCAACACGTAGATGATGGCGTAGTGCTCCCAGGTCCACTGCGACGTGACCACCGAAAGTACGACAAAAAGAGCGTACGAAACATCGAAGCCGTTGGTCCCCGCCGTTCTCCAGGCCAACCACCCGCTCAGCCCCAACAAGCCCGCCGACACGAGGAGGGCTATGGCCGTGGCGGATCGAAGGACGGGACTGGGCCCGCCGACGCAGACAGGGTGAAACAAGTGCGAGAGGACGCCGTGGATGCTTTGGTTCTGGATGCTGCCCATCCACAGGTCGGCGATCGGCCCCTGCCGGGCGGCGAACTGGCGCCAGCTGACCACGCCAAAACGGGCCGTCATGCTCGCCGCGATCGCCAGATAGACCGCGCCCGCCGCGATCACCGCCCGCCATCGTCGCATCATGAGAAACAGGATGATGACCACCCCCGGAAACAGCTTCATGGTACACGCCGCTCCCAGCGCGAGCCCGGCCAGAACGTCCTCGCCCCGGCGGGCGGCCCGCCATCCCACGAAATAGAAGAACCCGATCACGCCCGAGAGTTGCCCCACACCAAAGTGATAGGTCATGAACGAACAGCTCAGGACAAACCCCAGCGCCAGCCAGGCCGTGGCGACGGGAGCCGGATACCGCAGGACGTGCATGGTCACGCCGATCTCTATCAAGAGGAGCAAGATCGTGATCCACGCCAGAACGGTATTGGCGGTTCGCACATCCAGGCCAGCCAGGGGCAGTATCCAGAACGAGGTGGTGGGGGGATGACCGTTCCCGCTCGGCCCGAGCGCGGCAAGACCCGACGCGACCGCCCCCTGGGCCGAGTAGGGGTTGACGCCACGGAGGTAGGCGCGGGCCGTCAGATGGTCGGCTTTCAAGTCCCACGCCGGACCGGCCAGTGCGTCTCGCGTCGGGGGAATCGCCTCAACCAACCACATCAAGCCCAAGGCGGCCGCGAACACGACGTACAGCAGCGCGAGAGTCTCGCGGAGACGACCGTGCGCGCCCCGCGCACCGAACATGGGAGAATCGTGGATCAAGAGATCGGTGCCTGGTCCCGATGGAGCGTCTATCCAGCGGGCTGCCTCAGGCGGATCGGGCTGTCGGGTTTCGGGCTGGATGCGGATTGCGCCGCCCGCTCGCGCAGACGCGCTTTGGCATCATTGAGCAAGAACACTACGTCCGGCGTTCCCTGCGCTTCGACGAATATCTGGTACGAGAACAGGGTCCTCGAAATCCGAATCAGGGCCTGGTTCGCTTGAATGGCGGTTCGGCCGAGAACACCGTTCCCGAGGACCTTCGGAAAAGGCGCGGGAATTCCGCGCACCTCCTTGACCTGGAACCCCGCGTCTCGCAAGAGATCGCGGACCCCGCGGAACGTGAAGAGGCGGCGGTGCGTCTGATCCAGAATCCCGGCCTTGCCGTAGTTGAACTGGCCCAGGAGCAACTGCAAGCGCTGGGTGATAAAGGCGATGTTCGGTGTGGTCAGGACGATGGTCTGCGTGTCGTAGGTGAATTGCCGCCGCAGGCTATCCAGGAAGGCCTCTGGATTCTCCATGTGTTCGATGATGTCGAGCAAAAGCAGATGCGAGTAGCCGCGCACGTCGACCCCCGGCGATTCTTCGAGATCGCGAACCTGGGTGGTGATGCCCGGGTCGCGGTGAACGGATTCCACGGGGGCGACGACGCACACCTGCGAGCCGCGACGGACCAACTCGCGCGCCAACTCCACCGGCCCACCGCCAATATCAAGCACCTTGGCGCCGTCGGGGATGGCCTCGAGGGCCGCGGTATGGCTGCTCGGATATCCCAGCTTGACACGGTAGTGCTGATCGTCGGTGGATACGTCGTAGCGGCGCTGATAGAAAATCCCAGCCTTGTGGGCCGTGTTCTTGGCGGTCGCGACCAGCACATCCTTTGCGTACTTCATCCCATTGACGCGACAGATCTCGTCGCCGTAGTAGGTGGGAATCGGCAGCTCCAGGATGCGGCCCTTGGCATTCACGAGCTGAATGATGATCTCGGTATCGAAATGGAAATCGTTCGAGTTCAGGCGGAAGGGCAGGCGCTTCAACATGTCGACGGAGTACACCCGATAGCCGCTGTGAAACTCGGACAGGTTGGTTCCCAGAAGGAAATTCTGGGTGTGGGTGAGGATCTTGTTGCCAATGAATTTGTAGAACGGCATCCCGCCCTTGAGGGCCGCGCCCTCCACCAGCATCCGGCTGCCAAAAACGGCGTCGGCATCCCCATTGGCCACCGGGCGGGCCAGGCGCGGCAACTCTTCGGGCGCGTACTGCGCGTCCCCGTGCAGCAAGACGACCAGATCGAAGCCTTCTTGGATGGCGAAGTGGTAGCCGAGCTTCTGATTGCCGCCGTACCCCTGGTTGTACTCGTTGCGGAGCACGGTCAGCTTCATCTCCGGGTGCGCATCTCGATACGCGGCGCCGATCTCGAACGTCCGATCCTCCGAACCATCGTCGATGATCAGGACCTCGGTGTGGAACTCTTCCAACACCTCCGTCGGAATGCGCTCGAGTACCGCTTTCAGGGTCGATTCCGCGAAGTAGGCGACGACGAAAACCAGCAGGCGTTTCTTGGGCCGATCCCGGGTGGTCATGGTGGAACTAGTGTAGTCGCTGGTCTGCCCTGGAAACAGCACAAGTTGCCGCGTTGCGATTTCGTCACGCGGTCGATCAGGGAACCACGATCGCCGCGATTCGAAGGGCATTCTTGCCGTCCGACGAGGACGCTGGCGTGATCGGGAGGCGATCGCCCCCCCGGAACAATCCGATGATCACCTGATAGGTTCCGCGCGGCGCACCGGGGGGAAACGGAATGCGGACGCGATCCACGACGCGTTGCCCCGGCCGCCAACGCTCGGGCGGCATCGCGCCGTCCACCGGAATGTGGTCGAGGTTCCGAAAGCTGCCGCCGGGGCCCATCACGTGGAAGAAGAAACGCCAGCCCCCGCTGATGGGATTCTTGCAGGTGAACCAGATGGCCAGTTCAACCCCTTGAGCGGGAGCGCTCACCGCCGGCGGGGTCAATGCATAGCCGCTCACCCCCACCGCATCGCCGATGGTCGCCTCCAGGACCTGCGTCGGCGCGGGAACGGGGTCGCCCGGGGCGAACACGCTGGAATTCAGCTTCTGGGCCACGTCGAAAGGCACCGAAAGCGCCGAAACCATCCCCTGCAGGTCGGCCTTGAGGACGCGGCAAGCCGCGTCGTTCGAACGCCCCCAGATGTCGCGGCGTTCGTCGGGATCCTGGCTGCGGTCGTAGCACTCGGTCGTATTGTCGGGCGTCCAGTTCCAGATCAAATGCAAGTCTTCCGTCACCAGCCCTCGCTTCTTCCCACGTTCAGATGTGACNNGGACGACGATGCCGGCGATGACGACGGATCGGCACTGAGATCACCAACCAACGATCGGCCCAGAAACGTGGCCGGGCGCGATCCGCGCGCCAGATTCACCAGCGTGGGTGCCAGATCGATGTGCCCCGCCGGGGTGGTGATCCGACGCGCCGCCAAGCCCGGGACCCGGACGATGAAGGGCACCTTGGTCTGCGGCGCGTACAGATCGAAACCGTGCTCGGTGACGCCGTGTTCACCGAACCCTTCCCCGTGGTCGCCCGTCACCACGATCGCCGTCCGTTTCCAAAGGTCGAGGGCCCGAAGGCGGTCCAGGACGCGGCCGACGTGGAGGTCCGTGAAGCGGATCTCACCGTCGTATAGGTCCATGCGGCTGGGGCCAAACGACGGAACCTCCCCGTGAGGCTCGTAGGACAGGTGGGGATCGTAAAAGTGNNGACGACGAGCCGCGCGATTCCATCGGGCCGTTCACGGCGCGATGAAGGACCGCCCGGTCGGCACGATATTCGTCGACGCCGCGCTCGAATCCGCGCGCCTCCGCCGGGGAGAAGTAGTCATAGCTGTAGAAAGCGGCGGTGAAATAGCCGCGCGCCTTCAGCGCCTCGGCCAGGGTGGGAACGCCAGCGGCGATGCGTGGCCACCAGATCGATTCATCCCAGGTGATAGCGGACGGCCAGCGGCCGGTGGCAATGGC
>PMNO01000462.1 GCA_003161835.1 Myxococcales bacterium
AGCCGGGAACGGCTCGGCCGCGAAACGTTGGCGGTACGCGGCCGGCGTGACTCCGAGGCGCTGGGTGAACACGCGCCACATCGTGCTCGCATCCCCGAGGCCAGTGCGCGCCGTGATGTCCTTCAAGGGAAGGGGCGTCTCCTCCAGCAGGCGTCGCGCTTCGTCGATGCGCAGGCGGCGCACCAGCTCGGCGGGTGATTCGTCGAAGTGCGCGCGGCACCAGCGGGTGAGCGTGCGCGGGCTCATCCCGATACCGGCCGCGAGGCGATCGACGGGCAGGGCCTCGTGGACGTGCTCGAGGACGAACGTCGAGATGTCGCGCAGCTGGGGCGGCTCCTTTTCCTGCCGCTGCAGGGCCGCGCTGAACTGCGCCTGATTCCCGGAGCGCCGCAGAAACAGCACCATCCTTTTCGCGACCGCCATCGCCACGCCGTGCCCGTGGTGCTCNNCACGGTTGGAATCCGGGCGTGATGGCGGCGCAGCCACTCTACGAGGCGCGCTTCCCCGTCCGGCAGGGGCAATCGCGGCGATCCGCCCGCGACGATCGCGATGTCCGGAAGCCGTCCAGGCGTGCGTGGCAGGGCGCGCACCTTGCCCACCACGAGCCCGTGCCGCGTCTGAACGGCGGGCGCGCGGGGCCCGACCAGCGCGAGTTCGTAGGCCGCGCGACCGAGCACGTCGTTTGCGTGGCCGAGGACCTCCCACGGTCCGGCGATGTTCAGAACTCCCGTGCGCGGGACGACGAGAAACCAAACGCGCTTGGTTCGGCGAGCCATCACCACAATTTGCCAGCCTTGGCCGAAAACGCAATCTTCTTGTCTTTTGGGCCATCCCATTTTCACGGTATCGGTAGGGACAGGCGCAGGCACAGGCGCACGAAAGGCTCGAGCATGATCAAGATCGGGATAAACGGATTTGGACGCATCGGCCGGGTGACCCTCCGCGCGGCGATGGGACGCGGCGACGTCGAGATCGTCGCGGTGAATGATCTCCTCGAGCTCCCGCAGCTCGCGTATCTGCTCAAACACGACTCTGTTCACGGCAGGTTCCGGCACGATCTGGCCGTCAAGGATCACTTCCTCATGGTGGACGGACGGCCCATCCGCGCGACCGCGGTGAAAGATCCGGCGGCGTCGGCCTGGAGCGACGTGGGCGTCGACGTCGTGATCGAGTCGACCGGGATCTTTCTGACCAAGGAGAAGACGGAGGGGCATCTGCGGGCCGGCGCCAAGCGGGTCATCATGTCGGCGCCGTCCAAGGACGACACGCCGATCTTCGTCTATGGCGTCAACACCGATGCGTACGCGGGCGAGCCGATCGTCTCGGCGGCGTCTTGCACCACCAACTGCCTGGCTCCTCTTGCCAAGGTCGTCGATGACGCGTTCGGTATCAAACGCGGCCTCATGACGACGGTCCACGCCACCACGGCCACCCAAAAGGTCGTCGACGGGGTTTCCGGCAAGGACTGGCGCTTCGGGCGGGGAATCCTCGAGAACATCATCCCGGCGTCGACGGGCGCCGCCGAGGCGGTGACGCGGGTGCTCCCGAAGCTGAAGGGGAAGCTCACCGGCATGTCGTTCCGCGTCCCCACCTCGGACGTGTCGGTCGTGGATCTGACGTGCGAGCTCGTCCGCGAGGCTAGCTACGCCGATATTTGCGCGGCGATGAAGCGGGCCTCCGAGGGATCCCTGAAGGGCGTGCTCGGCTACACCGATGAGGAGGTCGTGTCGACGGACATGCGCGGCGAGCCGTGCACGTCCGTATTCGACGCCCGGGCGGGCCTGGCGCTCGACCCGACGTTCGTGAAGCTGATCGCCTGGTACGACAACGAGTGGGGCTACTCGAGCAAGCTGCTCGACCTCGCGGTCTGCATGGTGGCCCGATGAGCAGCGGATGGTTTCAACCGCGCTGTGCCCGATCGCTGGTTGGCTGCTAGCTGCCCGGGGGCAGGATGATCTGAATTCCGTTGACGGGCGCCCGGAGGGTTCCTCCCGTTCCCGGGGTGGCCGTCAACACGAAGTCGGTGGCCGGCACATCTTGAAACTGCACATAGTTGCCCATGCCGCCGTTGGTCGCCTTCCCGAACCCGGGGAACGACCACGGGCTGGCTCCCTTTTGCTTGGCGGTGATCTTCGTGGCCGCGATTGCATAGTCGTAGGTGCGCTCATCGGTATCCCCGATGGTGCCGAAGCAGTACAAGTACACATCGAACTTCGAGGCGGCGGCGGCCGGGATGCCGCTCACGGTGATCGTCGCGGGCACCATGGGGTCGAGGTAACCGTTCATCATCCGCGTATCGCCGGGTTTGTCGACGTCCCAATTGTGGAAGAGCGCGTTCGCGTTCCACCGGACCATCAGACCGGGCACGACCACGCCGTCCTGATCTTCGAGCGCGCTGAGCGTGCCCCTCGTTCCAACGGCGCTGTTCCAGTGAGCCGCCGCCTTGACTCCGGCCACCTCGGTGGGGGCCATGGGCATGGCCGTGCCGACGAAGTCTATGCTGACGATGCGGGGGTTGAGCACGGCAGCCCCTCCCGCGTCCCCGCCGCCCTGGCCATTGGTTTCCCCCGTGGACGCGCCCGCCGCTCCTCCGATCGCCGCGGCGCCCCCGCGTTCGCCGGACCCACCCGTCTGCGCGGCGCCCCCGGTTCCCGCACCTGCGGGTGCAGGAATTTCGGTGGCACCCCCGCTCGCGAAAACCGCTCCCCCGGAGCC
>PMNO01000039.1 GCA_003161835.1 Myxococcales bacterium
GCTGTTGGTTCGCAAGCCCGCGAACGGTGTCAGCTCCAGGCCCACGCTCTCCTGTCGGAGGAGCGCGGGCCCCTCGCCACCTTGGGCGCGCGCGTCGCCGGCGTTCAGAGCCACCGCCACTCCACCAACGAGGCAGGCGGCGGCAAGCAAGGTCGGGATCCGCATCGCCCACGACCAGAGCAACCCACGTGCCGCGACCAACAGGCTCGGTGGCACCGGAGTACAGGGGCCACGGCGCTCGGAGAAGGCGCGACGTGTTCATTCTTCGACAGGTCATCCGTCAGCGGGCGCCGGCCGCTGCCATGGTTTTGCAGAGCCTCAGCCTACGACAGCACGATCGTGTCGGTCTTCGACTTGAACCCGAGGACTCGGTCGGGTTGCACGGCACTGGCCGATGACGACCTTTCCTGGAACCTGGGGAGGACCGTGTTGTCACTCTCCCGCGACCGGCCTTCGAATACGGCCGTCGCGGGAGGATCTCATGCGGACACTGCGCGTCGCGGTGCTGCTGGTCGTCGCGTCGTTCGGATACGGACGCGACGGTGCGGCAACATCACGGAAGAAATCCAATCGACGACCCACGACGGTCGCGTCCTGTCCGGAGTACGGGCAGGAGCGAAGTGGCGACGAAGGACTGCGCCTCGAGCTGCGCAACACCTGCGCCTACCCGGTGCGCTGCACACTCTCGTGGGAGGTCCATTGCCAAGGCCGCGCTCGGGCAGACAGCCCGGGAGCGAGATCGTCGGAGCTCGCGCTGTCGAGCGGAGCGAGCGACGCGGTCATCGCATCGGGCGTCGCCTGTGGCAGCGCGGGCTGGGACATCGCCAACATCCGGTGGGCGTGCGAGCGTGACGACGCCAAGGTGCGCGGCGATCCAGCGTACTGACCGGGGCGCCCACGGCGCTTTCACCGCAAACCGGATGTCGCCTGGTCGTCGGGAGGCTTCATCCCGCCGGGTGACTTTCACGCGAAACGTGCTTATGTTGGGGTCATGTTGCACTTTCTCCGTGCGCCGCTCGTTCGAGCGCCCTCGGCACACGCTTGAATCAGCCCGCGGTCCCTTCCAAGGTCGCTCCCGCGGGCATTCTCGAGCTCGAGGGTCTCGTCGGTCTTCGGGACGAGGATGCGCGGCTGCGGTTGCAACAGGACGGGCCGAACGAGATCCCCGCGCAGCAGAGGCGGAGCGTGTTCGCCAGCGTCGTCGAGGTTGTGCGCGAACCGATGTTCCTCATGCTCGTCGCCGCCGGGAGTGTGTACCTCCTCATGGGCGAGCCGACCGACGCGCTGATGCTGCTGGGTTTCGTGTTCGTGGTCATGGCCATTACCATCGTCCAGCAGCGGCGCACGGAGAACGCGCTCGAGGCGCTGCGCGATCTCTCCAGCCCCCGCGCGCTCGTCATTCGTGACGGCGCGCGCAAGCGCATCGCGGGGCGCGAAGTCGTGCGGAACGACCTCGTGGTCCTCGCCGAGGGCGATCGCGTCCCCGCCGATGGTCTCCTGCGCCGGGCCATCCACCTCTCGACGGACGAGTCGCTCTTGACGGGCGAGTCGATGCCGGTCCGCAAGGTCGCCTCCATCGACGTCCAGGCGCTCGATCGTCCCGGCGGTGACGACCTGCCATCTTTGTTCTCCGGAACCCTGGTCACTTCGGGACAGGGCATCGTCGAGGTCGTGGCCACGGGTTCCCGTACTGAGCTTGGAAGGATCGGAAAGGCGCTGGAGCGGACGGCGCCAGAACCCACGATGCTTCAGCGTGAGACGACGCGCGTCGTCCGCAACCTCGCCATCGGGGGGCTCGTCGCCTGCGTGCTCGTGGTGGTCGCCTTCGCGCTCATTCGCGGCGGTGGCGCGGACGTCTGGAAGGAGGGTCTGCTTGCCGGGATCGCGATGGCCATGGCGATCCTTCCGGAGGAGTTTCCAGTCATTCTCACCATCTTTCTGGCGCTCGGCGCGTGGCGGCTCTCGCGCCGCCAGGTGCTGACCCGAAGAATGCCGGCGGTCGAGATGCTGGGCGCGGCCACCGTCCTGTGTGTCGACAAGACAGGCACCCTCACGCAGAACCAGATGACGCTGCGGAAGCTCGCCACGATCACGGACACGGTCGACCTCGGAACCCTCGAGGGAGAACTCCCGGATGGAGTGCATGACCTCCTCGAGTACGCCATCCTCGCGAGCAAGCGCGACCCCTTCGACCCCATGGAGCGCGCGCTGCACGAAGCGGGCAAACGACTCGTCAAGGATACCGAGCACCTGCATCCCCTCTGGTCACTTGTGCGCGAGTATCCACTGACGCCCGGTCTCCTCGCGGTGAGCCACTGCTGGGGCGGTGACGGTGACGACGTCGTCGTGGCCTCGAAGGGCGCACCCGAGGCGATCGGCGAACTCGTTCATCTCACGCCAGAGCAGCGCGAGGTGCTCGGGGCAGACGTCAACACCCTCGCCGCGCAAGGTCTGCGGGTCCTCGGCGTCGCCCGCGGCGTCGCCCATCGAGGCGCGCTCCCCGACAACCCACGCGGGCTCGCGTTGTCGTTCGTTGGCCTGCTCGGATTCGAGGATCCCCTGCGACCCACGGTGCCGGCCGCGGTCGCCGAATGTCGGGCGGCCGGCGTGCGCGTCGTGATGATCACCGGCGACAATCCGACCACCGCCCAGAGCATCGCGCGGCAGGCCGGCCTCGCGCAGTGCGACTGCGTACTGACCGGCCCGGACCTCGAACGCCTGTCTGATGCCGACCTCGCGCTGCGGGTGGCCGACGTCGACGTCTTTGCCCGCGTGGTGCCCGCGCAGAAGCTGCGCATCGTCAACG
>PMNO01000553.1 GCA_003161835.1 Myxococcales bacterium
CGCCTGATGATCCGCTGCTTTTCACCGTGGTTGATGTTCGCCGCGCCAACCGAAGCGCCGGTGCCAGCCACCAGATGGAGGTTCGGATGCTGCGTGGGGGTCAATCCTTCGTCGAGCGAATCGATCTTTCGATCCAGCAGCCCCTGAATCCCGGGCCGCGGACGATCAATTCCAAACAGGACGTGCTGGTTGGCGGCTCCGAGATCGCAGTCNNGATACTCTTGCCTACCCCGCCTTTGCCTCCTCCCACCGTGATGATGCGCTTGGCGAAGTCGTCCTTACCGGGAATCTTCATGGTTGCGTGGGGGCCATCGTCAGGGGCTTGACGGATCTTGAGAGTCGCGAGCCGGTTTACTGACGCGGTCGGGAAGAGGGGTGCCGGCAACATCCGCGGGCCCGCGCAGGGCCGTCAGAACCACGTCGGATATCACCACTTCGACGATTCCATTTTCACCGGACCCTCGTTCCAGACGGACGGCGATCCGGGTGGGATCGATGGCGCCCTGCACCGCTCCACGCACGGTGGTCGCGCCCGTGTCGGCGGTTATCCCCCCGAGCGAGACCCTGGTTCCGACGGACGCGGCTGCAGTCCACGCGAGCGAAGCCTGCAACTGGAACATTGTGCCCGAACCGCCCGACCGCGTCAGATGGGGCAGAACAACTTCGGCATCGACGCGACTCTGGCGATCCCCCAAACGCAATGCCGCTCCGGGCGGCGTGGCACGTACCGGCGACGGCCCATCGCGTGACCCCGCCGCCCGCCACAGCGCCAGTTCGGGCCGGCCATCGACTTGCCAGACCGTCGCCGCCCAGCGGTGCTTGGCCCTCAGAGCCTGACCCGCGCGGACCACAACCAAGGACGCGACCACCACGCAGGCTACCGCGATGAAGGTTGCGATGAGCCCGCGCGACGCGTTCGCATCGCGCGATCCGCCGCGCACGGACGACGGCCCGGTGACGCCGGGACCACGCGGAGACCCACTCCAGCGACGCGCGACACCGCCCCACCACGACGTGAAGACAGCCCATCCGCCGGCGCAAAATCGCCACGCGCCGAAACCGGCGACCGGAAACAGCAGCACCTCGGTCGTCACGCGATACCGGGGCTCGGCCACGAACAGGGCATAGGTCACCGCTAGTAGCAACGCGAAGGGCAGGGGCACGAGCACGGTCCAGCGCCGTTCGACGACCGCGAAGGCCACTCCGGCGCACACGGAGAATGCCAGCAGAAGGTAGAACCAATCCGCCAGCGCCGTGACCGCCGGACGATGCTGGTTGAACCAGGCCGCCGTCGCTGGCGGCACGACACCGGGTCGGTACACCGGCCAGTAAAGCAACCCGCGCTCGGGGGCGAACAACCGTTCGATTCGCAGGGCGATCATTCCCGCCGTCCAGACCGGATCGAACGCCATGAACTCCTCGGCGAGCCGATAGGCCACCCGGTCCGTCAGACGATGGGGCTCCATCAGGAAGGTGCGCCCGGTCAGCTCGCGAAACAGCACCGGCAGCGAGCGAGAATACGTGCCCTCGGTGTTGGGATCGTTGCCCATGAGCGCGGTGATGCCGCCGTGACTGTCGGTGAGATAGAACTCGCCGCCGTGGCGTCGGTTGCGCAGCCCCCAGGGGCAGAGCACCACCGCCGTCACGACCACCGCCAGGGCCGTGCGCGCAAAGGTCGCCCGCCACCCGACCCGCCGCGCCAGCCAGTAGGCTGCTGACAGCACCGTCAGGGGCAAGGCGACAGCTCGGAAATACGCAGCCACCCCCATCGCCGCCCCGAACGCCGTGGCCGCCAGGAGCGGACGCGTGTCGCCCCACGTACACAGCAAGGCCAGGGCAAGCAGTATGATGGCCGCCGTCGGAATGTCGGTGCCGATGACGCTGGCCATCGCGATCCCCGCCGGCCAAAGCGCGTAAGCCAGCCCGGCGATCAGCGCGGCGGCCGGGGCGCCTGCGTGGGGGCGTGCCCCGTGGTCCGACAAGGGTTGCCCAGGTTGCATGGGCTGCCCGTTATCAGTCAGCCGTGCCGCGACCATGTAAAGAGGCCCAGCCGCCAGGCCGCCGAACAGGACACCCAACATCTTCGCGGCCAGAACTCCCGCCCCCAGCTGGTGTAGCGCGGCCAGCAGAACGATCAGGCCTGGCATGTAGACGAACCCGGCGTCCAGATGGCCGAACTCGGCGAGATAGATGGCGGATTCGCGATAGGTCGCGAAATCGCCCACCAGAATCGTGGGCACGGCCAAGGCCCAGCACAGCCGGGCGGCCGTCGCGAGCAACACGAGCCACAGGCCGATGCGAAATCGGCCCCAATGAATCATCCGGCGGCGGCTCGCAACGCGGTCAGGCGCTCACGAACGGCGTCGGCGTGGCCGGCGGTCTTCACGCGTCGCCAGTGGTGCGCGATTTTCCCTTCCGGACTGATGATGACCGTCGATCGAATGACACCAATGGTCTTCTTGCCGTACAAGACCTTTTCGCCCCACGCCCCGTATGCCTCCATCACGCCGTGATCAGGATCGCTCAGCAGCGGCACCTTCAATTTGTACTTCGCGATGAACTTTCGGTGGCTCTCGGTGGAGTCAGGACTGCAACCAAACACCACCGCATCCAACTTTTCGAACTGCTTGATTCCCGCGGTGAAGTCGCAGGCCTCGGTCGTGCAGCCTGGCGTGTCGTCCTTGGGATAGAAGTACAGCACCACCCACGGTCCCTTTTGTTCGGACAACTTGACGGTGGTGTCGTCGTCTCGTTTCAACGAGAAGGCGGGGGCTTTTCTACCGACGATGAGGGCGGGTTCGATGGGGTCGCTGGTTGAGGGTTCGCGCGCCATGGTCAAGCTCTTACCACTCGGCCGACGACGATCAAGCCCGCCGCCAGCGCGCCGCGCGTTCACGGGCGAGCGGCTGTGGCTCGAGATCCCGCGCCGCGCGCACGGACGCGGAACCGCGAAAAATCTGGCCAACCTCATCGCAAATGGCTATTGACCCCGATCGGCCGCCCGCCCTTTGCCCCCAACGACAAACCGGAATCGAGCAAGCCCGTTTGGCCCCAGGAGTCCGTCAACAATGAGATCGTTTTCGTTTCTGCTAGCCGCTGTCGTGCCCGCCGCCATGGGAATGATGACGTTGTCGTGCGCTCCGGGGGATCCGGCCCGAACCGGCTCGGTTTCAGGTGCGAACGGCAGCGGAGGGACCAACGTCGCTCAACCGGCGAGTGGCGGCAGCGGAGTCGGAATCAGCAACGGGACGGGCGGCGGGTCCTCCGCTATCGATGCCGCGGCGGGCATTGGAACCGGGGGAGGAGCGGCGACCGGGGGCTCCTCGGATACTGGCGGCGGCTCGATCGGAGGTTCTGGGGGAGGCGCCGCGGGTGGCCGCGGAACCGGAGCAGCCTCGGGCGCTGGCAGTGG
>PMNO01000547.1 GCA_003161835.1 Myxococcales bacterium
GAGGTCAGGGTGATGGGCGCCGGACCGGTGGAATGCGCCGCAGCCACCGGCCCCGAAGGCGAATCGTCGACGGGCGACGGCGCGGTGAAGGATCCCGTGGTCGTCAACCAGGCCGGTGAAGCGGCCGACCCCGCGCCCGGATGGCTCAGNNGTTCCCCGGCCACTCGTGGGCCGTGAGGCAGGCGATGGCCGCCGCGGAGATCCCGGTGATCTGCTTCCGTAACCGGTCGTTGAACTTGGTGATGAAGTGCTCCGCGAGAAGCGGAATATCTTCCCGTCGGTCGCGCAGCGGCGGAATGTGGATCGGAACCACGTTCAATCGGTAGAACAAGTCCTCGCGGAAGATGTCCTCGGCAATGAGCTGGAGCAAATCGCGATTGGTCGCGGTGACCAGTCGAACGTCCACCTTGATGGTCTTGATGCCGCCCACCCGCTCGAACTCCGATTCCTGCAAGACGCGCAGGAGCTTCACCTGCATCTCCACGGGAATCTCGCCAATTTCATCGAGAAATAGCGTCCCCCCGTGCGCCAGCTCGAACCGGCCGGGCTTCGCGCCCACCGCGCCCGTGAATGCCCCCTTCTCGTAGCCGAACAGTTCCGACTCCATCAAGGTCTTGGGGATGGCGGCGCAGTTGATCTTGATGAACGGACCGCCGTGGCGGGACGAATTTTCGTGCAGCGCGCGCGCGATCAACTCCTTGCCGGTGCCCGACTCGCCGGTGATCAACACCGTGGAGGGCGTGCTGGCGATCTTCTCGACGACCGAATAGATGTGGCGAATGGCGAAGGATTCGCCGATGAGGCGAAATCGACCCCGTCCGGTTGGCTCCTCGGGGCGGGCATCACGGCGCGCCAACTCATGCGTCTTCATCGCCTTGGCGACGATTTGCCGGATCTGTTCCTGCTCGAAGGGCTTCTCCAGATAGTCGAAGGCCCCCAGCTTCACGGCTTCCACGGCATTTTCGACCGAGCCGTGCGCGGTGATCATCACCACCGGGACCTCCGGGTATTCGGTCTGCAACTTGCGCAGCAAGCCCATGCCGTCCAGGCCCGGCATCTTCAGGTCGGTGATGACGGTGTGGACGGTCCGGTTCATCGCCGCCAACGCCTCGGCGCCATTGGCCGCCGTGACCACCTCGTAGCCCTCGCGCCGGAGAATCGCCTCCAGCACGCGCCGCATGTTCAGCTCGTCGTCGGCGACGAGCACNNGCCATCACGATCGTTTGAGGGGGGGCGCCGCGCCCAACGGCGAGGGCTTGGCAACCAGCAGCGCCGGGGGAGGCGTGCGGGGAGAGGGAGGCGGCGTGAGGTCCACCGAGGCGGCAGTCACGGGCACCGGCACGGCCCCCGCGGAGGCCGACCCGCCGGCCGGCCAGGGTCGACCGGCCTGACCGAACGGAATCGGCGGCGGCGTCTCCGGCCCGGGCAGTGACAGGCCCGGACGGGGCAAGGCGGGCATGGTGGGCTTCTTGTCCACGTAGGCGGCGTATGCGTCTGATTCGACAGGCAACAACACGGTGAACGTCGCGCCCGCGCCGGACTGGGACCGGACCTCGATGGTGCCTCCGTGATTTTCGATGATGCGCTGGCTGATGGGGAGCCCCAGCCCCGTGCCCTTTTCCTTGGTGGTGAAGAACGGGATGAACAGGTTGCGGAGGTCGCCGGGCGGAATTCCGACGCCCGTGTCTCGAAAGCGCACCTCCAGGAACGCGGCGGCAGCTCCGCGCCGGGTCGCGCGCCGGATACTGCTCGAAACGAACAGGCGCCCTCCCTCCGGCATGGCCTGAACGGCGTTGAGGGCAAGATTGAGGAAGACCTGGAGGAGCTGCTCGGCATCCGCGCGGACGGGCGGCAGACCATCGACCAGAGTGGGCACCACCTCGATGTCCTTGCCGGTCCCCTCCTTCGCCAGCAACTGCAGCGTCTTGCGGATCACGTCGTTGACTTCCAGCTGCCGCTGCTCGCCGCGGTAGGGGCGCGCGTAGTCCAGGAACTGCGAGACGATCTTGTTCAGCCGATTGACCTCCTCCACGATGATGTTCAGAAATTCCCTGGTGCCCGCGGGATCCGCCGGGCCTTGCCCGGAGGCCGTCGGCTGAAGGAGCTGCGCCGCCCCTTTGATGGCGCCGAGCGGGTTACGAATCTCGTGGGCCAAACCGGCGGCCATTTGCCCCAGGGCCGCCAGACGGTCGCGTTCCTTCATCCGCTCGTAGACCTGGGAATTTTGCAGGGTGACCCCGATCGACATCGCGATCCCGCGGAACAGCTCAATCTCGTCGGACGAATACGCTTCGCGCAATCGTTCATCGCGCAACACCAGAGTGCCGAGCAGCTGATCCTCGCTGATGATCCCCAACGCCACGGAGCCGTGCATTTGATCCAACGTGCGCATCATGAGCTGCAGGGCTTCCTTCTCTTCGTTGGACGGCGTTCGCCGCGCGACCAGCTCGCGCTCCAGGCCCTCCAGCGAGATGGTACCCGCCCGACGCAGCCGTTCGAAGAACGAGCGGTGGGTCACCGCATCGAAGCGGACCTCGGGCTTGGGACCTACGTGCCCGCCCAATTCGTAGCCCGAACCATCCGGATCGACCAGGTAGATCGACGCATGCGTGATCCTGCGGGAATCCTCCAGAGACGACAGCACGCGCGGCACCAGGACCCTCATGTCGATCACGTTGGCCAGCTCGGCGCGCAGCATTTCGATCCGCCGCGACAGCTCGTATTTTTCGCTGAACATCCAGCGATTGATGGTCCCCTCCACGCGTCCGCGCAACGGTTCCACCAGGATCACGATCGTGGTCGAAGCCAGCAGGGTGTTGAAGAAGAACAGGCCGCTTTCGTCCGGCCCCACCCAGCGAACGAGCACGCCGTAAATCAACGTCAGGATGAAGACCAAGGTGCCGAGAACCAGCATCCGACCGAGCAGCTCGTTCAGGTCGAGCAGGCGGTACCGGATCAAGTTCTGCGACAGGAAGTACAGGTAGACGATGACCAGAACGTTGCCCATCGAGAAGCCGTGCGGCAGCGCCTCGACCAGGCTTGCGGTCACCGTGGTCACGCCGCCCACAACGAGATACAACAGCCGCA
>PMNO01000612.1 GCA_003161835.1 Myxococcales bacterium
ACCATCGTCTTCGGAATCAAGTCTCAGATCGCCCAGGACCTGCCTCTGGGTGTTCTCGAGGCATTCGCCAACGCGGGCGCCGGGGAGCCCACCGTCGCCCCCCTGCGCGGCACGAACCCCAAGATCGAGGATCTCTACGACCAGTGCTTCAACACCGGCGCCACCCCGGACGACGCCGCCGGAGGCTGGACGCTCGAATTCATGGCGACTGGAAAGCCCATGATGCGGGGACAAACGATTGGAACCTACTCAGCCGTGGCCGGACCGACGCTGCCGTACAAACCAGATGTCACCAATCAGATGATGCTGGTCAATCAGCTGTCTCAAGCCCTGTCCGGCGTGAAGAGCTGCACGTTCGATCTGAACAACCTCGACGGCAAGATGTTGAAGGTCGACATGAACATGCTGGGCGCGGTCACTGTGAGGGTGATGGACGCCGTGGTTCCATTGGACGGCACCAACGGCTGGCGCATGAATTCCGCGTCGGAACTGGAGCTGGTGGGAAGCGCCTGCACCAACTGGCGCATGCCCCAGAACCTGAACATCGACATCAAGATTCCGTGCGTGGCGATCATCATCGAATAATGACGATCCCGACGACGAATTGCGGGCCCGGACGCCCCGGACCGAGACCGGCGGCAGCAGCCAACCCGAAGCCCATCGCAACCCTCACCGCGCGCTGAATCCTCTCGCCGGTCCCCGCCGGCACCCCAATCACGGACGGTCGGGGGAGACCGTCCCTTGCTCACGGATCCCGTCTAAATGAACAAAGCCCAGACCTCCGCGTTCCGATCGGTTCTCCTCCTCGGGTGGGCCGCCCTTCCAGCGGGGTGCCTCACCCCGGGCCCCCAGGGACCCGCCGGCCAGTCAGCCGGGACGTCATCCGCCGCCACTCCCTCGGGCTGGAACGACAAGCCCGTCGACGGCTCGCCGGGGGTGAATATTCCGGCCCTTTCAGGCCACAACCTGATCTCCAAGGAAAACTTCAAGGACGGAAAGAGCCTGCCGTGGACGACGTCGTTCACCTTGCCCGCCGATGGGGAGGCGGGCGTGGAGAACGACGAGCTGTGCTTGAAGGTTCGCAACGTGGGCACAAATCGCTGGGACGTGCAGCTGCGCCACCGCGACATGGTCCTGCAAAAGGGTCACACCTACGGGGTCAAGTTCACGATGCACGCGACGCAGAAGACCCGCGCCTACACCAAGATCGGCCAGGCCGGCCCGCCCTATCGGGAGTACTTCTCGCAGTCGCTGGATCTCGAGCCCGGACGTCAGATCTTCAAGGGCGTATTCACGATGCAGGCCGAGGACGATGGCGCGCCCGAGCTGGCGTTTCACCTCGGGGGCAACATGGCCAAGGATGCCCACCCGCCGTTCACCGTTTGCCTCGATGATGTGCACATCGACGATCCCCAGTTCACCCCGAAGGCCAGCGCGCAGGCTCTGCCCGTCCCCAACGTGTTGGTGAATCAGACCGGTTACTTCCCCCATGTCGCGAAGCTCGCGATCGTCAAGAACCCGGCCCCCGCGAAATGGGAGCTCCAGAACGCCGCGAACGCGACAGTCGCCTCGGGGATGACAACCACCTTCGGCGCCGACGCGGCCTCGGGGGATCAGGTTTCCGTCGCCGACTTCTCGACGTTTACCAAGGAGGGTTCAGGCTACACCCTGAAGGTGGGCGCGGACGTGAGCCATCCATTCGACATCAGCCCCAGCATTTACCGGAAGCTGAAGTATCAAGCCCTCGCCTATTTTTATCACAATCGAAGCGGCATCGAGATCAAGATGCCTTTCGCGGGCGAGGCGCAATGGGCGCGCCCCGCAGGTCACATAGACGTCGCGCCGAACAAGGGAGACAAGAAGGTCTCGTGCGTGCCCGGCAGCGGCTGCACCTACGCCCTGGACGTCAGCGGCGGCTGGTACGACGCCGGCGACCACGGCAAGTACGTGGTCAACGCCGGAATTTCGGTGTGGACGTTGCTGAACTGGTGGGAGCGCGCCAAGCATCTGGGGACATCCAGCGCCGACTTCGGCGACGGCAAGTTGAGCATTCCAGAGAAGGGAAACGGCGTGCCCGACCTCCTGGACGAGGTCCGCTGGGAACTGGAATTCGAGATGAAGATGCAAGTTCCGGTCGGCGAAAAGCTGGCCGGGATGGTGCATCACAAGATTCACGACAAGGTCTGGACAGCATTGGGCCTGGCCCCCCACGAAGATCCGATCGAGCGGTTGTTGTATCCGCCGAGCACGGCGGCCACGTTGAACCTGGCCGCGAACGCCGCCCAGGCGGCNNTATGACGACGCCAACGTCACGGACGAATTCTATTGGGCCGCGGCCGAGTTGTACCTCACCACGAAGAAACCGGCCTACAAGGATTTCTTGACCAAGTCACCGTACTACAAACAGGTCCCCGTGAACGCCACCGCCAGCGGCCCCGACGCGGGTGTGGACACGGTCATGACCTGGGGCAACGTTCAGGCATTGGGATCGATTTCCCTGGCCGTGGTCCCCAATGGTCTCCACGGCTCCGACGTCGACGGCATCAAGAAGAACATCGTGGCCACCGCGGACGCCTACCTCGACATCGCGAGCAAGCAGGGCTATCGCGTGCCTTTCAAGCCGGGCGCCCAGGGATATCCGTGGGGATCGAACTCATTCATCTTGAACAACCTCATCGTCATCGGGCTGGCGAACGATCTGACCCACGACCCCAAGTATCTGAACGGCGTCGCCGGGGGCATGGACTACATCATGGGTCGCAATCCGCTCGACCAAGGCTTCGTCACCGGGTACGGCGAACGCGCGCTTGCCTATCCGCACCACCGATTCTGGTCCTTTCAGGCGAACCCGAAATTCCCGAAGGCGCCTCCGGGGGCCTTGTCGGGCGGGCCGAATTCAGGCCTGGAGGATCCGTACGTCCAGGCCGCCGGGCTGCACGGCTGCCCCCCGGAGAAATGTTTCGTCGACAATATCGAGGCCTGGTCCGCGAACGAGATCACCGTGAACTGGAACGCACCGCTGGTTTGGGTCACGGCATTTCTGGACGAGCGTGGCGCCAAGGCCGAGAAGAACACCAAGGTGAAACGCACGCAGTGACATTTCCCGTGACGGACGGGTCATAGTTTTTTTCGGCCCCGGTCCGTCGATGCCGGGTCGCTGGAATTTTCGCGCCTCGCGTGGAATTTTTCAGCCTTTCGTTCCCACTCCCCTTCCTNNGCGCCAAACCTGGGTGCGCCAGGCTTGGCGCAATGTCCGTCGTTGATCGATGTGGCCCGCTACGAATCAGGGGATCTGAGCCTGGCCCGCCGAGCCACCATCCAGGCTCACTCCGGTCGTTGCGTGCGGTGCGGAACCTCCCTGGCCGACATCCGCCAGGCGCGCGAGGAGATCCTGGGATCCACCGCCAACTCGAC
>PMNO01000136.1:0-4424 GCA_003161835.1 Myxococcales bacterium
GCCAGCGTGGCTGGATCGGGCAGCCCCGCGTCCCTCCACGCCGTCGCCAGCACGTCGCCGAGCAGGCCGCGGGCCAGCCAGCGCGGAACGTCGAAAGGCTCGTCGTCGGCCTCACGCGCCTCGGTGTCGTCCGGGAGGTCCCGCAGGCCCAGGAAGATGCGCGCGCTGCCTTGCAACGGGCATTCGAGAAAGCGCCGGAGATCGGAGAGCCGCAGCACCCGCGCCCGCGGCGGGGGCCCATCGGTCCGCGGCGGCGCCACCGGGATGCGCGCGTCGCGCACGTCAATCGATCGCAACACGGGAGCCAGCGCTTGCCGCGCCTCGGGGGAAAGCGCCCGGACAATAGCGCCCGAGCCAAGGCCCCCAATCTGCGCGACCTTCTCCTCCAAGTCCATGCCGACGGTGCGCGCGCGCGCCTCCAACGCCGCGCCGGGAAACGCGGCGTGGACCCGCGGATCCTCATCGCGATGCAGGGGGACACTGCGCTCGATGGGCGACGTGCCGCCCAGATATTCGCGCTCGACATGGTCGCGAAACTCCAGCACCACCGACGACGGTTCGGATCTCGTTCCCGTCAGGGCATCGCGATCGACGTACGACAGCCGCAGACTTTCGCGGGCGCAAAGAAGAGCCTCCAGAAACAAAGAGCGATCGTGTTGGCGTGCCGTCACCTCGCCCGTGGGTCGGCGGTCCGGGCGGGGGTCGATGTCCAGCTCCAGGGGGGAAGGGTGGTCGGAGCTGGGGAAACGGGAGGCCCCCAACCCCACCACGAAGATCACCCGAAAGGGAATCGAGCGCAACGCGGTCAGGGTTCCCACCGCCACGCCCGCGCCCAGAATCTGGCCGCGCGTTCCGCGCAGGCCCGTCAGGGCGGCGCGCACCAGCTCCAAGGCCGTCCCCAGGCGAACCTTCAGCTCGGGCGCCGCCTGCGCCGCGAGCTCGTCCAGCGCTGCGAAGACGCGCAGACGGGCCGATTCGTCGGCCGCGGTCAAGGGAACGACGTAGGCGGTCATCAGCGTCCGCACGAAGCGCATCCAGTCGGGCAACGTCAGGAGCGCGGCACGCGCGAAGCGCGCGTCGGCCAGCACGGATCGGATGAGCAACGCCAGGGCGGCGGCATCTGGGCGCACCTCCGAGGCCACCTCGGCCGGGACGTAGGCCAGCTCCGCGCCGCCGAGCGGGACGGCATCCTCGACGCCGCCGCGCGGCCCGCCCGCGAACATTCCGAGCGCCAGGCGTTTTACACCCTGATCCCAGTTGAAGACGTCGGCGTCGACGTACGTGTCCGAGAAGGCGGCCTGGTCGGCGCCGTGGGCGATGCCGAGACCCTCGCAGAGATCCAGCCACACCTGGGGATCCGCGTCGGGGAAGCGCGCGCGGACATTGGGATGCGTGATCACGTCCAGAACCTCGCGCCGGGTCAACGTGCCGAGCGGCAGCGCCAGGAGCGCCACGACGGCTTCAATGAGATGACTGGTTCCCGCGATGGGTTGGTCCACGAGGCAATGGGGCAAGTCGCGCGCTTCGCGAAACACCGCGCGCACGAGCGACAGGTAAGGCTCGTCGTCGCCGGCGATGAGGACCGCCACATCGGAAAAGCGCATCGGGGCGCGGCGGCGAGGGGCGGCGGGCGAGGAGGCCGCGTCTGCCCCGCTGCCGTCCACGCCCTCCGCGCCGTTCACGCCGTCCGCGTCGGCGTGGACCATCGCCCATATTTCGGCCGCCACGCTCTCCAATTCCCGCCGCGGGTTGGGCGCGCCCAGGATCTGGACCGAGCTATCGGTGGCAAGAATCAAACGGTCCGCGGCGGCGCGCGGCGCACGCCGATCGAGCATGTCGTGTTGCAGGTGCGCCAGCAGGCTGCCGCCCGCGGTACCGACGCCGCCGCGCGGGAGCGGGTCGACGAACGCGGCCTCGAAGTCCTGGTCGGACAGCTCGTTGAGCAGGCGCATGCTCTCCCGTCCCGCGTGACCCCATGCGCGCAGGAAGGGATTGTCCGGGTCGCCTTCGTCCGCGGTGGTGACGGCGGGCGGGGTGGGAATCGGCCAAGGAATCGGCAACGGTGTCGGGGAGCTGCTCGTGGACGCGCCCGGCGGTCCCAGGCCGCTGAATTCCAGCTGCCGCCCGGCGTCCGTGTTGGCGCTGGCGCCGCGCGCACGCGCACGTTTTCGTCCAGTCACGCGCGTGGCGCGCGGGCGGCGTGCGGTGTTCAAGTCCTCCCAAAATTCGCGGCACGGGTTCACCGAATAGATGGCCAGATCCGTCCGTTCGCCGAGACGGGACAACGCCGGCATGATTCCGCGGGGGATCTCGGCCCAGCCGATCATGTGCACCGCCGGGGGCGGACTCCACGCCGCATCCAGACGCTCGGCCAGCACGTCGGCCAGCGTCAGATATCGTCGGTGCGCGCTGGCCCCGCGCCGCGCGAAACGGCCGTGCGGGCCGAAGAGAGCCGTCCACAGGGCGTGCTCCGCGCGGGCCAGGGGCCGCGTGTCCTCACCAGGAACGCGGTCACCGGCCCGCCAAGCCGCGAGCAATTCGGGTTTGGTCAGCGACCAGTCGTGGAACAGCCCTCCGAGCGCGCGCGCCACGTCGACCCGCCGCCGGTCGACGGCGTCTGGGGACGGCCCCGCGGCGAACAGGTACGCCTGCAGGGGGGCCAGCGCGGCCTCGTCCTTCATCGCGTCATCCGACAGCGCGGCCAGCAGCTCACCGGTGATGTGTCCGCGCCCAATCAGCTCAACGTCGGGCAACGCGCGCGCGCACAGGCGGGCGAACGCGCCCTGGAGCGAGAGGGTGTCCATGTTGCCTGAAATTCCGCGCCGCCGCGCCAGCTCCAGATCGACGTACAGCTCCAGAGGCCGGCTCGGGACCAGCAGCCAGGGACCATCGAACAGGGCCTCGACGTCCCCCGGAGCCGGGAGAGCGGCCGCCAACGCGCCCACGAGCTCTTCGATGCGGTTGGAATAGTGAAGGCGAATCACTTCAACAGGCTCTTTTGCACTTTGCCCATCGCATTGCGCGGCAACGCCGCCAGGACGCGCAAGGCCCGGGGAAGCTTGTACGGCGCCAGGGCCTCGCGGGCGAAGGCGCGCAGATCATCCAGGGTCGGCGCGTCCGCATCGCTCCGCGGAACGACACAGGCGGTCACGCAGTCACCCCAGACCGGATCAGGAACGCCGATCACCGCCACGTCCGCGATCGCCGGATGGCCGCGCAGGATGTCCTCGATTTCCAGGGCGGATAGCTTGTATCCACCACTCTTGAGAATGTCGACCGAGGTTCTGCCCAGCAGGCGAATATACCCGTCGGTGCTGCGCACGCCGGTGTCACCGGTGCGGAACCGACCCGCGTCGTCATAGGACGCCGCGGTCCCGGTGGGATCGCCGTGATAGCCGACGAAGAGCTGGGGCGAACGGACGCGCAATTCGCCGGCCTGTCCGTCGACCGCCGGGTGCCCGCTGTCGTCGACGATGTCGACCTGCACGCCCGGCAGCGGCGTTCCCACCGAGCCGGCGATCCGGGGACCGTCGTACGGATTGGACAACGCCATTCCGATCTCGGTCATGCCGTAACGTTCCAGGATAGTCTGCCCGGTGGCCTCCGCGAACGCCGCCAGGATCGTCGCCGGCAGCGCCGCCGATCCGCTGGTGAACAACCGCACCCCGCGCGCTCCCGCCGCCCAACCCGCGCGGCGTTCCTGCGTCGTCGTGGAAAAGGCCTCCAGTAGGCGCACGTACATCGTGGGCACCGCCATGAAGACCGATGCCTCCGCGAGCAGGTCCCACGTTGCCGGAGCGTCGAACGCCGCGAACCGGATCGACGCCCCCGCCCACAAGGCGCCCAACAGCGCGACGATGAGTCCGTGGGTGTGATACAGCGGCAGGGCGTGGAGCAGGCGATCGTCCTTCTGCCATCGCCACGCCTCGTGCAGCGCGTTCAGCGTCGCCTCCACGCCCGCGTGGGAGAGCACCACGCCCTTGGGTTTTCCGGTGGTCCCCGACGTGAAAAGCATGACGGCCGGATCGTCGCCGGCGTTCGCCGCGCCGGGGTCGCCGTCGCCCGCGTCGTCGCCATCGGGAGCGGTCGGTGCGGCCGCGGCGGCCCGGGAAAAGACGGTGAAATCGATCCGACGCCCGAGCCACGCGCCGCACGCCGCCGCCGCGATGGTCTCGGCCCCCGGGTCGCGCTCGACCACCGTCGCTTCGGGCGCCGCCGTTCTCAGAGCGTGGGTCAGCTCGGGGGCGGTGTGGGTGGCGGACAGGGGCACGGCCACACCCCCCGCGCGCCACACTGCCCACAGAGCCGTGACGAAGGACGGTCCGGGTGACAGCAGCAGACCCACGCGCGCGCCCGCCAGGGTCGGGCGCCCGCCCCGGAGCCGCCGTGCCAGCCGCGCCGATTCCGCCGCCAGGCCGCCGTAC
>PMNO01000136.1:4454-6238 GCA_003161835.1 Myxococcales bacterium
CCGCGCGCCTAAACATTCGCGTGAAATCGGACGATGGGCTGGGCATGCAGCGTACCATCCGTATGTTCTTCGTCGCCGCTCTCACGGCCACCGGCCTGGCCGCCTCCGTGGGTCGAGCGCACTCCGCTACTGCCGCGCCCATCGTCGCCGCGTCGTCGCCCTTGCCCCCGACGGCGGAGCCGGCCATCGCGACGCCCGGACCGGTGGGCGACTATCTGCGGGCGGTTCATGCCCGCATGCACGCGCGCTGGACCCAGGAATTCGTGAAAACGGTGGCGGCGACCTATCCGCCAAGCCACCCGCTCAACGACCAATCCCGAAAGACCACCATCGCGCTCGCGATTCGCTGGGACGGTACGGTTGCCGAGGCCGCCGTCAAGAAACCTTCGGGCTCGCCTGAGTTCGATCGCGCGGCGCTCGGCATCGCCCGCAAGAGCGCGCCGTTTCCGTTGCCCGTAGCGGACGCCATCTCGGACGACAGCTATGCGCACCTCGACTGGACCTTCGCACGCGACACCCGTGCGTGCGCGGCGGGTGCTGAGGTCGTGCGCGTGGACGATCCCCTGGAGATCTCGCTGCCGCGTCTCATCGCGAACAACCGCGTGGCCGAGGCGCTGCGCCGGGTGGGCCAGGCGTCGACCGACGGGAGCGGGGGAAGCCTCGATCGCTTCGCGCGCCTCTTTCTCGGACGTACGGTCCCGGACCCGCTTCTGAACGTCGCCGCGGCGGTGGCGTTGGCGGAATCGGGAGACCAGTCGCAGGCCGGACGGTTGCGCGCGGCGTTGGCCTCTCGGCCCACCGCCGAGCTGGCGGCGCGCGGCCTGCGCAAACTCGGAATAGATATTTGCGANNGCCGCGCTCGCGGGCGCCGACCTGTCCGCGTGCCGTCCGTCCCTGGCGCAGCTCGTGGCCGACGGTCGGCAGCCCACGCCCCTGCGTCTGCAGGCCCTCGATACTTTGGTTACGTTCATCCCCGCGGCGGCGCGTCCCGTCGTCATGGCGGCGATCGAAGACAAGGAGCCGGCCGTGCGTGGGGCCGCCCTGCTGGCGTCCGTGCGTAAGGGAGCCGGGCGTCCCGAGATGTACCGGCTGGCGCCGCTGCTGCACGATAAGACGCTCGAGGTCCGCGGCGCCGCGTCGGCGGGCATGGTGCGGGCGGGCGGTGACCTGGCGCTGGATCAGCTCTATCTGCTCGGCCGTGAAACCGATCCCCGCCCGGGAACCTGGGTCGCGGCGGAGCTGGGGCAAATGGCCAGCCGGGCCTCCGCCGAGTTTCTGGGCAAGATGCTCAAGAAGGATAACCTCCCCGTCCAGGTGGCGGCGGCCCGCGCCCTGGCGGCGCGCAAGGATGCCCCCGCGCGCGCCGAGCTGGACGCCGTGAAGAGCGATGACCGCGCGCCCCGAGAGGTGCGGGCCATCGCGGCCGGTGACGCCGCCGCGCCCGCCGTCGTCGCGAGCAGCGCCGCCGCGCCACCGACGCGCACCGCGATCGAGCCCGTGCGCCAGCTCTTGAAGAACAGCCAAAACCGAGAGGCCGCTGGCTGGATCGTCGAGCGGCTGCCATCGCTCGAGCCACTGGACGCGATTGATGTGCTGGGCGCTTGGTTGCTCCGTCGTCCCGCCACCGCGGCGGTCGAAGCTCCCGCGGCGCGAGCAAATCCGGTCACGCCCTCCGCGGCGGCGCCGACGGCCGCCAACAGCCCCGCACTCTAGCGTCACCCCGCCTCCGGGCGTGGTACGTTGGCCCATCTGACTCTCCGCACCGAGCTGTCCCTCGTTCTGGC
>PMNO01000419.1 GCA_003161835.1 Myxococcales bacterium
AAGGGATGCGCGCCGTGATAGGCGTTGCCCCGCCGATACATCTCGATGTAGCTCGGGTTGTGCGCGAACTCCTCCTCATACTTGTGCCGCAGCTTCATCGCGTCGCGCGTCTCGGGCAGCAGGCGATTGAAAAATTCGATGTAGCTCGGGTGGTGGTTGTGGTCGAATTCGTCGTAGCAGGGGTGGGTGATGATCAGCACCCCGCCCTTCTTCAAGACCGGGCTGCCCCGATACATGTTGTGAAAATAGCCAAGCGCCATGACCTGAACCAGCAGCGGGTTGAGGATCGAGTTGACGTTGTAGGGCGAGATGAACGGAATCCCGCACAACAGAATGTCGGCCTGCCCCCGCACGTTCACCGCATACTGTTCATACTGGCGTTCCAGGATCTTCTCGTGCACCGGCTCCGTCTTGCCGGCGTAGCACGCGATCAGCTGGTACTGCGCGGGGATGGAATGGAACAGCTTGCGCTTGGCAGCGGTCGGCAGCTTCCCCAACGTCCAGCGCATCGCCTCGAATTTCATCCGGTCGAATTCGGTGAACTCATCTTCGTTCTTGCCCAGAAATGCCGTCGGTCCCGCGTACATCCGATTGTTGAGGGCGGTCTCCACGTGAAACACGTTCATGTGCTCGTCCACCAGCGCGCCCATGCGCTCGATCTTCGTGCTCAGCAACGAATTCTTGGGATCCATGTAGCTGTTCGATTGGCGAATCGTCTCGGGCTCGTGATGCGGCCGCAGACTGTCGTAGTCGCATAGGCCGACCGTCACCGACTTGTGCCCCCCGTTCATGGGCGACATGTTGATGTTCACGTAGATGACCAGATCGCTCTCGACCGCGCGGCGGTTGATGTTGACCGGCTCGTTCGCCGCGGTCACGCCCAGTTGCACGATCCCGTCGGGATCCTCGGCATCGTGGTTGTAGTAGCGATCGGGGTAGAACGCGTCGAAGATCTTGGCCCCGACCATGCGCTTCATCTCGTCGGCGGTCATCTTTCGGTGCAGCGAATTGGCGATGATGATGTGAACGTCATCGACGCCGTTGGCATCGAGCAGCTCCAGCAAGATCTCGATGATCGTTTCGCGCACGTCGGGGCGCACCATNNGGCATCAGCTGCGCGTAGAGCGGCTCGGTCCCGAGCGGATGGTTCAGCGCGTATCGAATCGCGGCGCCCGGATTTGAGAGTCCTTCGATGGGGGGCTTCGGATACACGACCCGGGTGCCGATGGGCAGATCCTCCAGCAGCAGGTCCTCTCCCGAAAACATGATCCGGGGGGCGGAATTGGTGTCGATGTAGACGACCTGATCATCCTCCTTGCGGCGGGGCGTCGGCCCGCGGACAGCCTTCGATACGCGATCTTTCATCCGGTCAGCCAACCATTCGTGTTGTGTTGTTCATCGGAGATCCAAGATGGGCCAGTCGTGCTGGCGGGCCGTGCCGCGCAAGCGAAAATCGGGGTTGACGGCGGTGGGATGCCCTACGACGGATAGCATGGGCAGATCGCTCATGCTGTCGGAATAGGCGTAGCAATCGGACAGATTCAGGTCTTCCTTTTCGGCATAGATGCGCATCCAGCTGGCCTTGGTCGCGGCGGCCATCACCGGGGGAAGCAGCCGGCCGGTGGCCGCTCCGTCGACGAATTCCAGCCTGTTGGTCACATAGTCGTCGATTCCCAGATGCTTGGCCAGCGGCCGGACCGTCAGATCCAGCGCGCCGGTCACCAGGATCTGGCGCAGGCCCAGGCGCTTCGACTTGTCGATCAGCTCGTACGCGCCGGGGAAAATCGACGGGCGAATGGCATTCTCGAACAGCTCATCCGCCAGGTAGCGCAGCCGGTCCTCGGACTCACCCTTGTACCGGACGAAGAAGACGTCGTTGAAGAGGCGGCGGCTGTACAGGTCCGCCCCCATGAACAGGGGCAGGCTGGCGAAGGTTCCAGCGGTCTTGAAGACGCTCTTCAGGAGGCCCTGCTGGTTCTTGGCGTTGTACAGGAACGCGTGCACGAGATTCGTGCGGACGAGCGTCCCGTCGAGATCGTAAAAGGCCGCAGCGCCCCGGGGCATAGCGGCGCCTCCTATATCACACGCCCGCCCCCACCGCCCGGTTCTGGCGATGGGCCCCCCGGGTGGGGTTCTTTTCCTCGACAGGGCAGGCGGAAGGGGGTTTCATCGAAGGATCATCAAGGTACCTTCGATAAATTGGCTCCTCGATCGTCTGCGTTGGGTCGGCAATCGCAAGGGTCTGCGCACGATCCTGACCGAATCATCGCCCGTGGATTTCACGGTGGTGGGGCGAACACTGCTGCACGCGGCGATCGTGGGTGCGGCGGCCGGGCTGTTCGGCGCGGCGTTCTTCGCGGGCCTGGAATATTTGCAGCGCATCTTGTTGGAGGACCTGGGCGGCTACCACATCCTGCGCGCGGCGGGCGAGAACTTCCTGCCCGCTCCGCCCCGGCCGCACGTGTTTCGCCCGTGGTTGTTGGTCCTGCTGCCCGCGATAGGCGCGCTTGGAAGCGGCATCGTCTCCCGCCTGGCGCCCGAGACCCGAGGCGGCGGCGGCGATGCGATGATTGACGCGTTCCACCACCACGGGGGCTTCATCCGGCGACGCGTGATTTGGGTCAAGGCCCTGGCGTCGCTCCTCACGTTGGGCAGCGGTGGCTCCGGGGGACGCGAGGGGCCCACGATGCAGATCGGTGCCGCCCTCGGGTCTCGGGTGGGCTGGCTCTTGCGCGTGAGCCCTGCTGAACGACGCATTCTGATGGTGGCCGGCGTGGCCGCGGGGATCGCCGCGGTCTTTCGGACGCCACTCGGCGCGGCGTTGCTGGCCGTCGAAGTGCTGTACCGCGACGACTTCGAATCCGAGGCCCTGATTCCGGCCGTCCTGGCCAGCGTCATTGCGTATTCGATCGTCATTTCGATCTTCGGGGAATCGACGCTGTTCAGCCAACCCAACCGCTTTGCATTCGTGCCGCGCCACTTGCCGCTGTATGGCCTGATGGCCCTGCTGGTGGCGTTGCTGGCCAACCTATTTCTGCGCACCCTGCGCACCGTTCAGGGAATCAGCGCGCGGTTGACGATTCCCGAGTGGACCAAGCCGGCGCTGGGCGGGTTGGCTCTCGGCATTTTCGCCTTGCCGCTGATCTTGCTGGTCGGGTGGCAGGTCCATCAGCCGGGTCAGGGGCTGGGTTTGCTCGGCGGCGGATACGGCGCGGTTCAGGTGGCCATCAGCGGAGCTGAGTGGCTCCCGGGGGGCTGGAGCGCGGTGGCGCTTCTGACCGGACTATGCATCGCCAAGATATTCGCGTCGTCCCTGACCATCGGGACGGGAGGCAGCGCGGGAGATTTCGCGCCGTCGCTGGTGATAGGCGGTCTGTTCGGGGGCGCTTTTGGCCGCGCGGTGCAGCTCCTCTCCAACGATCCCCGAATCAACCCCGCGGCGTTCGCCCTGATCGCGATGGGAACGTTCTACGGGGGCCTGGCCCACGCGCCGCTCAGCTCGTTGATTATTGTGTGCGAGCTGGCCGGCAGCTACGACCTGCTGGTCCCCCTCATGTTGGCCGAAGGGATCGCGTTCATCGCCCTGCGCAGGCACAGCCTGTACAACGCGCAGCTTCCCACGCGCCGGCAGTCTCCGGCGCACAGCGACGATTCGGGACTCAAAGTCGTCGCGCCCGACGACGTCGCGCCGCCAAGCGCCCCCGCCCACCCGCCGGCGGACGTCG
>PMNO01000574.1 GCA_003161835.1 Myxococcales bacterium
CCTCGGCAGGGTGATCCCCCACGCACCACGCGGGCGCCGCGGATAACGCGTGCTACGATCCAAGTGGTTCTTCCCTCGGGGGTGTCATGTTTCGGGTCCTCTTGGTTCTGACGCTGGCGATCGCCGCAGCCTCCGGATGTGGCGCCGCGGCTGCACCGGCGGATCCCAGCAGCGAATTTGCTACCTGCGCCACCGACGAGCGGGCCATGCCCTACCGCGCGGGAATGTCGGTGCCGTCGAGCGCGGGCGTGTTTACCGTCAAGCTTCTGGACAGCACCCCTGGTCCGCCCGTGAAAGGCCAGAATACGTGGACGGTCGAGGTCGACGAGGTGTCTACCGGAGCCGCGCTCGATGGCCTGGACGTCTCGGTGGTTCCCCGGATGCCCGACCACCCCTCCCACGGCACGAGGCCCGTCGTCGTCACGCCGTCTGGTTCGGGTACCTATGTGTTGAAGCCGGTTTATTTGTACATGTCGGGTGTGTGGGAGGTGAGTCTGGTGATCGTCGGCGCGACGGTGGGGTCCGGCACCACCGACAGCGCGGTCATTCCGGTCTGTATTCCCTGATAGGGCGGAGCCGGTCAGGGAGCGCAGCGGGCGTGGCTGACGGCTGCCTTCGGGAGAGTCAGATATCGCGCCGCGGTCGTCACGCACGATAGCCCCGGCACCCGGGTGCGGCTCTGCGCGTCCAGCGGTTGGGTTCCCTTTGCCGGCGTCCATTCCAGGTCGGTCTGCGCCAGCGTGAACTGCGGGACGCGGCGTTTGACCTCGGGATCGAGGTCCCCGGAAGCCACCAAATCATCCAGGACGTCGTCGCCGATCGGCTTCATGAAGACCCGCATCGTGATGCGCTGTGGCCTGGCCGGCAACGCGCCCGTGACCGGATAGACGTACTTCACGTGGGAGCGCGTGAAGGATGACGGATCCGAAATCGTGGGAATCACCGGCCCCGGGATCTGATTGTCCCTGATCTGGACGGCATTCCAGAACAAGGTGACGGGCTGCTCATCGCGGTCGAACAGGCAATCGCGCACCAACCACAAATCGGGATCGTCGATGGTCTCGACGGCCTCGTCGGCCGCGACCACGCCGCTCTGGTACACGACCTGTTCAGGGCCGCCCACGGCGCCGGCGTAGGCGGTGATCTCGGCCCAGAGCCGGCGGTCGGGTGTGGCTCCGCTCGGGACCGAGTGGCCGGCCGAGACATTGTCGAGGCTCACCTCGATCTTCAGATCGTCGGACAAGCACAAGGTACCCGCGAGCGTGTTGTCCAGCAGGTCTTGCACCTGCTGTCGCTGCGCGTCCGATTCGGGAAAGTCCGTCAGCGCGACGTCGACTCCGGCGAGCGCGTGACTACCGAGCGATCGGACCTTGCCGCTGGAAGTGGTGGATGCCGGTCCCAGGGTTTGGTTCATGTGACAGCGGACGCAGGTCTGTCCGACCTGGGTGTCCGAGAACAACGTCGCCTGCCATTCCGCATAGGTCCGTTCCACCGCGGCGGCATGCTGATTGACGATGTCGTGGCAGGCCCCGCAAGCGGCAGCCGATTCGGGCCGGGCCAGGTCGAACAACGGGGCATACGCGGACCGNNGCAAGGTTCAGACCGTCGGTCGTGAGACCCTCGGCCAAGGCCACCGGCGCGTGGCACTTCACACAGAAATCGCCGAGCGCTCCCTGCGTCTCCCGCTGCCCGCGCTGATTCATGGCCAGGAACACGGGATCCAGGCCGGCATAGGCGTGCATGCTTCCAGACCAATCCTGAAATTGTTGCGGATGGCAGCTCTTGCAGGTTGCGGGATCCATCAGCGCGGCTTTCTCCAGCAGGATCCGGGGAGCGTTGTCGCCGCAGCCGGCCAGGTGCGCGACGGCGCTGGCGACAACGACGCCGACGATGAAAGCGACATCAGTTGCGCGGGGCGCGTCCCTCGACATGGGCCGCTTAGTATGAGCCAACGGCGCCCGCCCCGTGGCACAATTGTCGGATGATGGGCCCGTGCCAGCGTCGGCGCCTGATGGCGCTCGCGGCGATTCTGATCCTGGGCGGGTGTGGTGGCTCGAACGGGCCGCAATCGTGTCCGGATGACGTTCCGAGCGCGTGTCCGAATCCGGCGCCGAGCTATGCCGCGCAGGTGGCGCCCCTCTTGAAGAGGCTTTGTGGGGGCTGTCATACCGCCGGTGGGGTGGAGGCCAAAACGTCGTTCGATACGCTCGGCCAGGTTCAGATGCAACGCGGGCACATCCTGTCGCAGCTGCACGGGTGCTTGATGCCACCCGCGGATCAGACCCAGGCAACCCCCGACGAACGGCAGACGATCTTTGGGTGGATCGTCTGCGGCGCGACGAACAACTGAGCCCGATCAGGGCGCCTCAACGGAGATCGCGTTGCACGCCTGTCCGCCCCCGGGTGGCCTCAGGTCTTGTTGCTGCGCACGGCGATGGCCGCGGAGTAGATGGCTATCGGGCCGTCGTAGACTGGCCCCGCGTCGACGCTGCCGCCCGTCCCGGCATCGGGCGCAGCGGTTCCGCCGGCGCCCGAACCGCCGGTTGCCTCCACGCCACCACTGCCGCCCGCGCCGCCATGGCCACCACCGTCGGCTAGCCCGCCGGTGCCCGCGTCGGTCTTCTTGGTTGATTCGCCGCAGCCGGTCGCGCTCGCGGCCAGCGTCGCGCCCGCGGTGAGAACCGCGATCCGGCTCAGGCGACCGAGCGGCAAGGAAGGGGAAGCCCGCGTTTGTTGCGTGGGCATCGCGGCGGCGCAGAAGGGGCACCGCTCATCGGCGTTATTGACGTGACGGCGGCAACTGGGACAGGGCAGCAAGCGGGTCATGGCGCGTCTCCTCCACGATGATTTCAAACTGAGCGTGATCGAAAGGTACCCCCGGCGCCGGCGCAACCCGCACCAGGCGTTCGCGCAGACCGGCCTTGTCCATCTCCAACGCACGGTGGTGGCACAGTGGGTTGTTCCCCGCCTTGCCGAACAGGCTGAATCCGGTCCAGGTGCAGCCGGCCCGGCAGTCCTGCGCGTAATAGCAGCCGCGGCAGTAGCCCCACAGATCGTCGGGCGTCCAGTCGCGCATGTATCTCAGCGGGGCCGCACGTTCCCAGATGTCTTGCAGGGAGGCATCGCGAATATTGCCGCCCGTCCACGGCACGGTTTGCAGCGACGGACACCCCTTGATCGCGCCATCGGCCTCTATTCCGAGCGTGGTGCAACCGGCCCCGCAATGGGACATGTGCCCGCGCGGAAACTCCGCGCGCAACAGCGATTCGTAGGGTCCGAAGTACCCGATGTTGTTTCCTGGCCACATCGTCACGCCAGCTTCGGAGCCACGTTGCTTGAGGCGCGCGAGCAAAGGAAACAGATCGAGCAACTCGTAGGGCTGCAGCAAGATTTCCGGGTGGTCCGCCGCGCGCCCCATGGCCACTGTCAGCATCACCTGCCAGCCGCACACACCGGCGTCGATGATCGTTTCGAGGACGCTGGGCAAATCCGTCATCGATAGCCGATTGATCTGGGTGTTGGTCGTGATGGGGATGCCGGCGGCGCGCAGGTTGGCCAGCGCCTCGATCGCCGATCGGTACGACCCGCCCACCCCGCGCAGCTGATCGTGCGCCGCCTCACCGCCGTCGATGGAGACGCTGACGCTTCTGATGCCGGCGGCGAAGGCTCCGCGCGCGCGTTCGGGCGTCATGCCCCGGCCGCCGGTGGTCATGGTGCACTCCATGCCTGCCGCCCGGATGGCGCCAATGATGTCGAGCCAGTCGGGGCGCAGGTAGGCCTCGCCGCCGATCAGGGTCACCTCCATGACCCCCAAGGCAGCCATCTGGCGCACCAGGTCCAGAGATTCTTCGGTGCTCAGCTCGTCGGGACGCTCACGTCCGGCGCGGGAGCCGCAATGGCGACACGCCAGATCGCACCGCAGCGTGGTTTCCCAGACCGCCAGGACGGGTCGGTGGGCACGGTCCACGGCGCGGGCCTCGCCGGCCAGCGGCAAGTGACGTCGCCCGGGTGGCGCCTTGGGCGCGAGCGGCAGCGATCGCGGGGAAATGGATGACATTTTGGTTCGCGCCGGTCCGGAGACTGTACCTTGAAGTACCCGCGGCCGGCGCGAGCTGTTCACAAAATGTGACCGTGCGGGCCCCGCGCGCGAAATTCGCAACCGAGCGCCCGTCCGTGGACGTGCGCGACGTTGGCAAATGGGTCCAGCAACAGGGGCGACAGGAGCACGAACAGACCCATCGTTCGCGCCCGCGCCCACCACAGCGCGGTGGGGTGGTGAGGCCGCCGATGCCACCCGAGGCGGCGCTCGGCGAGCACCAGACCAGCGTGAATCAGAAAGAATCCCATCACGGCGGTTGCGGGGCCCATCGTCAAGGTCGCCCGTTCGGGGTCTAGAACCGCGATCACGTGCATGATGCCCGAAGCGCCGAAGGCCATCATTGTTCCGAGTGCCCAGCGGCGCCGCCGTCCGTACGGTCGGAAGAAGCCGCGGTTCAGGTTGTCTTGAACCAGGCGATTCCAGCGCCGCGCCCAGAACTCGCGCAGCGATCCGGACAGGAGCGGGTGGTCCTGCAGCCCGCCCACCGAACGCCCCACGAGCCCGGCCCCGCCGACGACCAGTTGGTGAATGCCCGTGGTTCCAACGGCGACCTCCACCAAGACCAGCAGGTCGTCGGCGCCGCGCGACCAGTGCCATAGGCGAATCCGGTTGCCCAGCACCAGCAGAGCGGCGCAGGCGGCCACCCGCGCCACTCCACCCAGGAGGAGCCGCCCCGGTCGCGTGACCGGGAGCAGGGCGGGGAGCA
>PMNO01000437.1 GCA_003161835.1 Myxococcales bacterium
AGCAGCGTCGGCTTTGGCGCGATTGACTACTGGACGGCCATTCTCAGCTCCGGGACCACGGCGCAGACCTACGCCGGAACGTTCGAAGGTCCCGTCGACAACGATGCCGCCGAGCTGGTCCTGGAATTCGGCGGCGAGCTGGCCGGCGCCACCCCGTTCACGGTTTGCCTCGACGACATCGAGCTCAACGATCCGCAATTCGAGGTGCCCGCTGAACGAACGGCCAAGAAGGTGCAACCGAAGATTCGCGTCAACCAGGTCGGCTACCTGTCCCGGTTCGCCAAGACCGCGACCTTCGTGACGTCCGAAACGGCCCCCGTCGATTGGCGCCTCGTCGACGCGGCCGGCAAGGTCAAGGCGACCGGCAAGACGCGCCCCTTTGGGGAAGACCGCTCATCGGGCGAGCAGGTGCAACAGATCGATTTTTCCTCGGTTACGACCAAGGGTAAGGGCTGGAAGCTGAAGGCCGGCGACGACGAGAGCTATCCGTTCGAGATCGGCGACGACATCTATCGACGGCTGAAGTACGACGCGCTGTCGTTCTTCTACCTGCAACGCAGCGGCGTGGAAATCAAGATGCCCTTCGCCGGATCGCCGGGCTATGAGCGCCCGGCCGGCCACCCGGGCGACAAGAGCGTGCCTTGCGCGCCGCAAGCGCACTGCGCCTACAGCCTCGACGTCAGCGGCGGCTGGTACGACGCGGGCGACCACGGCAAGTACATCGTCAACAGCGGAATCAGCGTGTGGACGCTGCAGAATGAATACGAGGCGCTCACGCGCTTCGGGTCGACGGCCGGTGACTTCGGCGACGGCAAGATGAACATCCCCGAGGCGGGCAACGGCCGCCCGGACATCCTCGACGAGGCGCGTTTCAACCTGGAATTCATGCTGAAGATGCAGGTGCCACCTGGGCAGCCGCACGAGGGCATGGCCCACCAGCGCATTCACGGCGAGAAGTGGTCCGCGATTCCCACCATGCCCGACCAGGATCCGATAAAGCGATTCCTGCACCCGGTCAGCACCGCNNGCGGCCCGCAAGAATCCGACAATCTACGCCGAGCCGATGGGCGTGGGCGGCGGCGCGTATGGCGATGGCGATCTGTCGGACGAGCTCTACTGGGCGGCCGCCGAGCTGTTCATCACCACCGGCAAGTCGGCCTACAAGGACGAGCTCTTGCGCTCGCGCTTCCACAAGTCGCAGGCGCAAGACGCGACCGGCGGCAACATGGGGTGGGATCACGTCGCCGCGCTCGGAAAGATCAGCCTGTCCGAGATTCCGAACGCTCTCGGCGAGGCTGGAATCGCCGAGCAGCGCCAGGGGATCATCGCCGCCGCGAATCGGTTCGTCGCCACGCTCGACAAGCGCGGTTACCGGGTGCCCGCGTCGTCGGACAGCTCGTATATCTGGGGCTCCAACGCGGGGGTGATGAACGCGGCCCTCGTGCTAGGCACGGCGTATTTCTTCACCAAGGACGTGAAGTACGCCAACGGCGCGATTGACTGCATGGACTACCTGCTCGGACGAAATCCGCTCGCGCACAGCTACGTCGGACGCTACGGTACCGACTTCCTGCGCAATCCGCATCATCGGGTCTGGGCGCACCAGAAGGACGCGAAGCTGCCGGAGGCGCCGCCCGGCGCTGTCTCCGGCGGCCCCAACTCGATGCTGCAGGACCCCACTATCCGCAAGCTGGGAATGTCGGGCTGTCCCCCGCAGACCTGCTACGTCGATCACGTCGAGTCGTACTCGACCAACGAGGTGGCCATCAACTGGAACGCGCCGCTCGCCTGGGACGCGGCCTTCCTCGACGATCTGGCTCGCGGCCCCTCGGGCGATCCCGGGCCTGCGCCGAAAACTCCCTGACTGGCGGTGGCGATGGCAATAAATTGAAGATTGGCGTAGCAATAGCGGCGGCGGGGGAAGGAGGAGTCGATCTTGGATACGGCGCTCACGGTACACAGGCTCCATTTCGCCTTCACGGCCACGTTCCACTATCTGTTTCCGCAGCTCACGATGGGGCTGGCCCCGCTGATCGTGATCTGCAAGGTTCTGGCGGCGCGGCGCAAGGACGAAAGCTGGAACGAAGCGGCGCGGCTGCTCGGCCGCGTCTTCGCGATTAGCTTCGTCTTCGGCGTGGTGACCGGTATCCCGATGGAGTTCCAGTTCGGAACCAACTGGGCGCGGTTTTCGCGATTCGCCGGCGGGGTCATCGGTCAGACCCTGGCGATGGAGGGCATGTTCGCGTTCTTCCTGGAGTCGTCGTTTCTGGGATTGTTCCTGTTCGGCGAGAAGCGCTTGTCCCCGCGCGCGCACTTCGCGGCGGCGTTCGCGGTCTTCGCCGGCTCCTGGCTGTCCGGGTATTTCATCGTCGCCACCAACGCCTGGATGCAACACCCGGTCGGCTACGAAATCGCGCGCGACGGATCGCTGCAACTCACGAGCTTCTGGGCCTTGCTCTTGAACCCCTGGGCCCGCGCTCAATACCTGCACACGATGGGTGGCGCGGCGACGACCGGGGCGTTCGCGTGCGCGGGACTCGGCGCCTACTATCTCCTGCGCGGGCGCGCCCCCGATCGAAGCGTGGCGGGCGCGCTGGTCAAGCTCGGCGTCGTCGTGGCCGCGATCGCGACCGCGTGGCAGCTCTTTCCGTCGGGTGACGCCCAGGGAAAGATGGTCGCGGAACAGCAACCCGCCACGCTGGCGGCGATGGAGGGCCTGTTCCACACGCCCCCGGCCGGCGCTCCCATGGTGCTGGTGGGACAACCGAACCCGGACGCACGCTCGATCGACAACGTGATCGAGGTGCCGGGCGTGCTGAGTTTCCTGACCTATCGCCGCTGGAACGTGCAGATTCGCGGCCTGGACGCGTTTCCCGCCGAGGCGATACCCGACAATATCGCCCTTCTCTACTACAGCTATCACGTCATGGTGGGCCTGGGCACCATCCTGCTGGCTCTGGCGGCGTTCGCCCTCTTGTGGTTGCTTCGGGGACGGCTACTTGCCAGTCGGCCGCTCTTGTGGTGCCTGATGTTGGCCGTGCCCCTGCCCTACATCGCCAATACCGCGGGCTGGACCACCGCGGAGGTTGGGCGCCAGCCGTGGCTGGTGTACGGCTTGATGCGGACGCCGGTCGGGACCTCGCACCGGGTCTCGGCGGGGAACGGCCTGTTCTCGCTGCTCGGCTTCATGGGGCTATACACGTTGCTCGCGATCGTCTTCATCTTGCTCACGGCACGGGTTGTCGCGCATGGTCCCACTGGGGCGAGCGACCCGCACGCGACGGACGACGCCCACCCCGGCCTCCCACCCACCTCGACGGGAGCGCCCGCGCCGGGCGTCATCGTCGCACCAACGCGCCCATCGACCTCGTCCGGGTAGACCGAGCCAGCCCATGGAGACGATCTGGTTTTTGATAGTCGCGCTGATGCTCGTGGCCTACGTGGTCCTGGATGGCTTCGATCTCGGGGTCGGCGTGCTCTACAAGCTGGTGGCACGCACTTCCAGCGAACGCAGCGTGGTGCGCCGATCGATCGGCCCGGTCTGGGACGCCAACGAGGTCTGGCTGCTCGCGGCCGGGGNNTGCCCCTCACCTTGGTCCTGTGGTTGCTGATGGGCCGGGGGCTCGGTCTCGAGTTGCGCGGGCACTTTGCCGAGCCCGTGGCACAGGAGTTCTGCGACGCGATCTTCTCGGTGTCGAGCCTGTTGCTCGCGGTGGTGTTCGGGGCCGCGCTCGGCAACGTGGTGCGCGGGGTTCCGCTCGATGCCGAGGGTTACTTCTTTCTTCCGTTGTGGACGAATTTCCGTACCGGACCCGAGCCCGGCGTGCTGGATTGGTACACGGTCCTGTGCGGCGTGGTGGCCCTGGCAGCGCTTGCCACTCACGGAGCGCACTACCTGGTGCTGCGCACCGACGGTGAAGTCGCGGTGCGGGCCCGACGCTTCGCCCGCGTCGGCACCCGCCTTCTGCCGATCTTGACCTTGGCCAGCTTGGCCGGAACGCTGGCGGTTCGCCCCGGCGTTCTCGACAACTATCGCGCCTGTCCCGTGGGAGTGGTCCTGCCGGCCGCCGTGGTCGCGAGCCTGATCCTGATGGAGCGGTCGGTGCGGCGCGGCCACGAGCGGGCGGCGTTCGGCGCCTCCAGCGGGTACTTGGTCGCGATGCTCGGTGGCGCCGCCTTTGCGCTTTATCCCGTGTTGTTGCCGTCGTCCGGAGATCCCGCGCGCGCGATGACGATTGCGGGCGCCGCCACTTCGCCCTACGCGATGCGGGTGGCGATGACCTGGTGGATCGTGGCGGTCGTGATCGTCGCCGCCACCTTTCGGTACTTGTACCGCTCCTTTCGCGGGAAGATCGCGTCCGGTGTCGACAGCGGGGCCTACGGCGATCACTGACGGCAGGTGCCATAGTTCATAGCCATATTTATATGGTCATGTCATACTCGCGCTCATGGGCGACCGACTGAAAAAAGTGACCGTGAATCTGCCGGAGGGGACCCTCTCACGGGCCATGGCAGCGACGGGACGGGGTATTACCCCCACCATCGTGGAGGCGTTGGAGGAGCTGGACAAACGGGCGAATCGGTCGGCCCTGCGTGGGCTACGAGGGAAGGTCCATTTCGAACTAGACCTCGGGCGGACCCGACGTTGATTCTGATCGATACCTCAGCCTGGATCGATTTCTTCAGGGGCAACGGACCGCTCGCGGACGACGTCGATC
>PMNO01000509.1 GCA_003161835.1 Myxococcales bacterium
CCGTCGCGCATCGGCGCGGTCGCCGTCGCCGCGAGAGCAAGGCCAGGGCGACCGCGAAGAGCGCGTCCTGTCCAATCAATCGGCCGGTCTCGCCCGGACCAGGGACGCTCCCCGGCACGCTCGCGCACGCCCCGCATCCGTGTTCCAAGGGATAGGTCGCGCAAATCCCGGCCTGATCGTCGGGCTCGAGCGTGCGCTTGGACGTGTCACCAGCCTCCGATGACGGGAACATGGTGGAGGCTCGTTCGGCGGGTGAAGCTTCGGGGCATGCGGGAATCGTCTCTCCGGCCGAGTTTCGCGGAACTATGATGTTGCCGTTCGGGTCAACGGGGAAACCACTGAGGTCGAGGAAGCAGGTATGGTCGAACCCCACAAAATGACCCATCTCGTGGGTCAAGGCGTTCTGTAGATCCTGCAGCGCCTCGCTGGCGGGCGTGACGTCCAGATCCGCCCACTGGTAGTCCCAGGCATTCACCTCGACATCGACATCGACATCGAAGATCTTCCCCGACGTCGTCGCGACAATGGTCGTCAGCGCCAGCTCTTCCCTCTGATGACAAACGAGGTTTCCGTCCGGCGCGGTGGAGCAGATGGCCTCCCAGTTGGACGTCCGGACGGCGATGACGTTGCGGTTATCATACGCCGCGTCGGGCGCATCCTCGGATTCGGGTGCGACCGTCAGTACGAGATCGAGCGCGCTGCACGACGCGAGGGCAGGATCCTGGTTGCTCCATGCCGCGACCGATTTCGTGATGGCCGCGCCGCCTTCCTCGAGTGTCATCTGGGTCAGGGTGCGGGGATAGGCCGTGACACTGACCGTGGGCATTCTCCAGGAGTAGGGCGCGCCAGCTTCGGAGCGGTGGAGCACGTACGCGGACGCGTGCCTGGCGGCGAAGGCCACGGCCATCACCACCGTCACGATCGTCATCAACCTCCATGCCCGCCGGCTTTTCATTCCACGTTCCTGTCAGGAGGGCGCCGCCAGGGTGCGCCCAACCCCGAGGGGTCAGCGCAGCTTTCCGCGCAAGAGGTCGCCAAACGTACCCATGCCCGACGACGCTCCCGCGCGTTTGGCGGCCGCGAGTCCCTCATCGTCGATGCGGTCGGCGTCACTTGCAAGGGCCAAGGAGATGCGGCGCTTGTCGCGGTCCACCGAGACGACGGTGACGTCGACGGCATCGCCAGGCTTCGCGGCATCCCGCGCGTGTCGCAGCGTGCGCCCGGCCCCCAGCTCGCTGATGTGCAGCAGCCCTTCGACGCCCGCCAGCACCTCGACGAACGCTCCGAATGGCTCCGTGCGCGTGACCTTCCCCTTGACGGTCGTGCCCGCCGGCAGGCGCGCCACGGCGTCATCCCAGGGATCGCGTTCGAGCGATTTGAGCGAGAGGGTGATCTGCTCCATCGGGCGACCCGCGGCCGCCGTACGTTCGCCGGCGTCGACCCGCGTCCTGCCGTCCCCGCGCTTGCCTGTGTCCCGCATTTCGATGCGGAGGATCTGCACCGTGACCTGCTGGCCCACGGCGAGCAAATCCGCCGGACGAGCGCCGCGCTGAAATCCGATCTCGGAGGCGGGCAGGAGGCCGTCCAGGCCACCGAGGTCCACGAAGGCTCCGAAATCCTTCACGGACGTCACCACGCCCTTCACGACCGCGCCTGGCACCAAGGTGGCGCGCGTTTCCGCCGCGCGGGCGCGCCCCTCTTCTTCCAGCAACGCCCGTCGCGACAGGACGACGTTCGGACCGCGGCGATCCTCCTCGTCGAACTTGGTGATCCGAAACAGCAGCTTCTGGCCCACGTACACCGACGCATCCGCGACAGGGCGCAGCTCAATCTGCGAGATGGGACAAAAGGCCCGCAGGCCGGCGACCATGACCTCCAGGCCGCCCTTGTTCACCCCCGTGACCGTTCCCTCAACGGGAAGGCCGGTCGTGGCGAACTGGCCCAGGCTGTTGCGGGCCTCCAGGCCGCGCGCGGGCGCCCGGCGCAGCGTCACGACGCCCTCCTTCTCGCCCCTCGCCACCACCCGCGCTTCGATGGTCTCGCCGACCTGCGCGCTCAGCTGGCCGGACTCGTCGCGCAGCTCCACGACGTCCAGCGTTCCTTCGCCGCCGGCCTCGAGCTCGATCACGGCAACATCGCGCCCGATGGAGATCAGCCGGCCCTTCACGCGATCGCCGATCGCGTAACGCGCCTGGCGCCCGCGGGTTTTGCCGCGCTCGGATTCGGCAAACAGCGCAGCAAAGTCCTCGGGGCCGGTCTGGGTCGGGGGGCGATCGGTCATGGGCGCGCAAGTGTAGCGGAATCCTGACGACTGGCACGCAAGTGTCGTCCGCNNTCATCCAATCTTGCAAGCTTTACGGAAAACGGTGAATCGCCTAGGCTTCCGCCCCCAAGCCTTGCCGCGCAAGCCCTTTGACCCCAACGACGCTTCGGATTCCGACCATGTCCGGGCCAAGACCGTTGTCACGGCGATCAGCCGGATAACCGACCGTCCGCTTGGCAAGGAGGCCTGTCTGGTGGTCATCTATGGCGACGAGCTGGGCAAGAAGTACAACCTCAATACTCCATCGGTCGTGATTGGGCGCTCGGGTAAATGCGATATCCAGATTGACCAGGAATCAATCTCCCGCAACCATTCCAAGCTCGTCAACACGGGCAAGTCGATCCTGGTGCGCGACCTCGGATCGACCAACGGCACCTATGTCAACGACGAGCCCATTGAAGAACACGTCCTGCGCGACGGCGATCTCATCAAGATCGGACGCACCATCTTCAAGTTCCTCACCGGCGGCAACATCGAAAACGCCTATCACGAGGAAATCTACCGGTTGACGACAGTCGACGGACTGACCCAGATTTCCAACAAGCGCTTTTTCGTGGAGAACCTGGAACGCGAAATTGCCCGTGCGCATCGGTATCAACGGGCGTTGTCCCTGGTGATGTTCGATCTCGACCACTTCAAGCGCATCAACGACACCTACGGCCATCTGGCTGGGGACTACGTCCTCAAGCAACTGGCCTCGGCGGTGAAACAGAAAATTCGCCGCGAGGATATCTTCGCGCGCTACGGGGGCGAAGAATTCGCGATCATCCTGCCAGAGATTGCCCAGGCGGCGGCGCTGACCCTCGCGGAGAAGGTCCGGCAGCTGGTCGAGGATCATGAATTTCGCTTCGAGAACACCCCGATCGATGTGACCATCTCGATGGGCGTGGCCGGCGTAAACAGCAACGTGCGCGACGTCGACGCCCTGATCAAGCTCGCGGATGAACAGCTCTACGCGGCGAAGGCCGGCGGCCGCAACAAGGTCTTCGGCTAATCGCGGTGGATGCGGAGACGGCGCCCTATTTGAAATCGGGTGCCAGAACGTCGTCGTCAAGGGGCGCGTTCGAAGCCTTGGGCCCGGGCGCGCTGGTCGCGGGGCTGGTCGGAGCCGCCACTGCCTTGCGCGACGACCATCCGGGGGGGCGGCGATAGAAGCCGGCGGGCGCACCGGGCAACACGGGCTTGTCCACGGAGCGCAAGGTCGCAAAAATCGGCGCCGGCAGATTGGGAACGATCAACATCATCTTGTCTTCGAAGCCCGGTTTGCGCAGCACGAATTGCACGGGAGCGTCGCTGTAAGGAATCTCCAACGAAAGAGGCGTGCGACCCAGCTCGCTGCCGTCATCGGCTCGGGTCACGATCGCGCCATCCGGATCGGACGAAAAATTGATCCGCACCGCGGACGGTGCCCGCGCCGGCGCCGCAGGCCCGTTCGACGCAGCCGCCATTCCCCCCGCGCGACGCGATTCATGTTTGGTCCGGCTGGCCATGACGATCGCCAGGCCCGCCAACACCATCCCGCCCATCAAGGTCAGGACAACTTTGCGTCCCGACTTGGGCGTGAGCGTACGGGGCTCCTGGAAGGGAACCACCTGACCCACGCCGTGCCGAAACGTGGAGGGACCGAGCGTGGCTCGCCCGACCACTCCCGAGCCCGGATTGGTTCCAAAGTTGGCGGTCGAGTCAAAGGTCATATCGCGCCGGGCCATCGGCGCAGCCAGACGCGTCACCCCGGTCAGCTCGGCGGGCATTCCCACCGACGGAGCGCCTGCCAGATATCCCTCGGGATCCAGGAGGGCATCCCGAAATTCGTGCATGGTTTGGAATCGGTCTTCCCGATCCTTGGCCAACGCCTGGAACAGCACCATCTCCACCGATGCCGAGATCGCCGGATTGATCTTGCGCGCCGACGGGGCCTGATGGGTGATGTGCTTGACGATGATCTCTCCGTATCCCTCACCGCCAAAAGGGACCTTGCCGGTCAGCATTTCGAACAGGATGATTCCGAGGGAGTAGATGTCGGCGCGGTGATCGATCTGGACTTTGCCTTCCCCTTGCTCCGGGGACATGTAGTACGGCGTCCCCATGACCGATCCGGCGCGCGTCTTGTGCGTCACCTTTTCCTCGGTCTGAGTGAGCTTGGCCAGACCGAAGTCCAGCACCTTGACGAAGTCCGGATTTCCGCGCCGGGCGATGAGGAAGATGTTCTCTGGCTTGAGATCGCGATGAATAATCCCGTGATCGTGCGAGGCGCCCAGCGCGTCGGCGACCTGGGCCCCGATGGCCAACGCCCGGCTCTTGGAGAGGACAATTTCGCGCTTCAAGCGATCGGCGAGCGATTCACCCTGGAGGTACTCCATGATGAAATAGAAATCGCCTTCGGCCGTGTTGCCGAAGTCGGCGATGTCCACGATGTGCTCATGACCGATCTGATTGACGGCCTTCGCCTCCATGACGAAACGCGACACGACCTCAGGATTGCGCGCCAGCTCCGGATGGATGGCCTTCATCGCCACCTTCTTGCCGATGACCGGGTGCTCGCCCAGGTACACGACGCCCATGCCGCCTTCGCCCAACTTCGCCGTCAGCTTGTAGTTGCCGACGACCTGACCCACGTCGATCATGTGCGGAGCGCTAGTTGGAGCCGTCAATGTCATGGTCCAAGCAAAAAATCATGCGCGAAGTGAGGGCCCGCAGAGACGAATCTTGGCGCGGACATGTGCAAGTGCAAACGGCCACCACCAAATATGCATCGGTCTGTAAGCAAGTGTAGGAATACTAGTCTGATGTGGTCGCTGGCGCATCTGAAAAAAAGTCCCGGGTGACCAGGCCATGATTATCCGAATAATATCGAGCGTCTATGTGTCAGTATGTCGGTGATTAGTGCGTCGATGCGATCTCGAACCCGCTCCGCTGTTTCGGTCACGGCCGTGGACGTCCCTTTGCCCTCTGCCGAGGGTACCCGAATCTCTTCGCCAATCTGGATAGTCCACTTCGTCGGCATCGGCAGTAAACCTAAGGGCCCAAGCAGGGGAAAAGTGGGAGTGATGGGGATGTAGGGGAGGCCCAGTGGTTTTGCCAGCGTCGTGACCTTGGCCAGCACGGGGTGAATCTCTTCGGCACCCACGATGGCGACGGGAATGATGGGAACTCCCGTCTCCGCGGCCAGCCGCGCGAAGCCGCCGCGTCCAAACTGCTCCAGCCGGTACCTCTGTCGATACAGCTTGCCAACGCCCCGTAGACCCTCGGGGAAGACGCCGACCAATTCGCCGGCATTCAACAGATCGCGCGCGAAACCGGAGGCGGCGCGGACACCTCCCAGCCGCGCCACCACCTGCGACATCCAGGGGGATCGAAATGCGAAGTTCGCCACCAGGGTACGGAGCCTGCGGTGGTCCGGATGCTCGCGGTGGATGCCGTGAATCAGCATCGCTCCATCGTACGGTACGCCACCGGAATGATTTGCGACCAGCAGCGCGGCTCCCGTCGCGGGAACGTTCTGGATGCCCAGCAGCCGCACCCGGAAATACTTCGCATAGATGAAATCCAGCAAGGGAGCGAGCTGCTCGAGGAATCTCGGATCGTGCCCGTGGTCCGCGGCCTGATCGGGCGGAATCGTGGCCGGGTCATATCCGGCCCGCATGGCCGCGTAGAGCGTGCTGAGCGCCGAACCGAATGACGGTGGATCGCCGGGATCGGGTGGGTTCACGTTGACGACCCGCGATGACCGAGCCTTGCGAGGGCGGCCACGAAATCCGCCGGCGGCTCGGCGGCGAAATCCACGCGCGCACCGCCGACCGGATGATCGAACCCCAGGGTAGTGGCGTGCAGCATCAGGCGTTCCGAGGGCAACGGATGCCCGCCACCGCCGACCAAGTCCCGGGTGTAGACGCTGTCTCCGACCACAGGATGACCCGACTCGGCCAGGTGAATCCGGATCTGATGGGTACGACCGGTTTCGAGCCTGATCCGACAATAGGTCGCGAGCGGCAGTCGCCCCAGCACCTCGACGTGCGTCACCGCGTGCTGACCCTGCGTCTGGTCACGCGTCGAGCCCCGCAGTCCGTCGCCGCGATCGGGAATCAAACGCGACTCGATGCGGCCCCCCGGGACCACGCCATGGGCAACCGCGAGATAGGCACGCGTGGCCAGGTGGCGCTGAAAGATTTGGTGCAGTCCCCGCTCGCCGAGGCGCGTTTTCGCGAAACATAGAAGCCCCGACGTTTCCTTGTCCAGGCGGTGCACGGTGTAAAGGGGCGTGGTCGTGGCTCGCCGATGCCGCGCGCGCCAGTGGGCCCGGATCAGATCGAGCGCGGTGCCCGTCTCCTTGCGTTCATACGGGACGCTCGTCACACCCGCGGGCTTCTCGATCACGATCAGGTGCGCGTCCTCGAAGACGATCCGAAACCCCGCGACTTCTTCGCGGGGGCGGGGCGCCGCCATGTCGACGGTCAGCGCCGCATCGCGCGGGATCCGTACCGCCGGATCCAACGCCAGGGCGCCGTTCACACGGACCTTACCGGTCGCGCACAGTCGGCGGACGGCGTTCCAACTTTGTCCCGGCAAGCGAACGCGCAGGGCAGCCGCCAGGGTCATGTCCAGGCCGGGTTCGTGCGGGGTCGGCCCAGATACCGCGGCCCCCGCCGCGGAGGCATGATTCCGTTCAACCACGGATCAATTCGTACACGCGATCGAGCGCGCCCTCGAGTCGTTCGGGATGTGACCCTCCGCCTTGCGCCATGTCCGGGCGCCCGCCACCCTTGCCCCCCAATTCCTTGGCCACCTCACCGACGATCTTGCCGGCGCTGAAACGCGCGACCAGATCAGCGGTCACCATCGCCACCAATGCGATCTTGTCGCCTTCCACGCCCGCGAGCACGATCACCGCGGAACGCAGCTTGTCTCGCAGTTGATCGGCCACGTCCCGGAGCGCCTTCGGATCTGCGACGTCCGCGCGGGCGGCCAGGACCGTCACGCCGCCAACGTCGCGCGCTTCGGCGGCCAAATCGCGGCCTCCCCCCGAGGCGAGCTTGCGCTTCAGCTTTTCGATTTCCTTATCCCGTTCGCGCAGGTCGGCCTGCAACCGTTCCACGCGCTTTGCGACATCGAACGGTGATGCCCGGAGACTATCGCCCGCCGCTTCCAGTTCGGCCTCCATGCGGTGGACGTGGGCCACGGCCCCGGCACCGGTGACGGCCTCGATCCGCCGGACTCCTTGGGCAACCCCCGTTTCCTCCGTGATCTTCAAGAACGCGATGTCTCCCGTGCGCGCGACGTGAGTACCCCCGCAAAATTCCTTCGAATCAGCCATGGTCACGACCCGCACCGTGTCGCCGTATTTTTCGCCGAAGAAAGCGATCGCCCCCGCCTTTTTGGCTTCGGCGATGGCCAACACCTCGGTGTTCGCCGCGACGTTGGCGCGAATGCGCGCGTTGACCAAATCCTCGATCTGCTGCCGCTGGGCGGCGGTGAGGGGCGCGAAATGCGAAAAGTCAAAGCGCAGACGATCGGCTGCCACCAACGAGCCCTTTTGCGCGACGTGATCTCCGAGCACGTGGCGCAATGCCCAGTGCAACAGGTGGGTCCCCGAATGGTTGCGGCGAATGGCGTCCCGGCGCTCTTCGTCGACGATGAGGTCGACGGTGTCCCCGACCCGCAGGGTTCCTTCAGTCAGCGCGCCCGAGTGAACGTACAACGTCGAGAGCGGGCGTTTGACCTCCGCGACGCGCATCGTCCCCGGTCCCCCCGCCCCCACCACTCGGAGCGTCCCCGCGTCTCCCATCTGGCCGCCCTGTTCACCGTAAAACGGGGTGGACTCCACGACCACCGCGACCGTGGCGGAAGGTTGGGTCACTGATTCCACCGGTTGGCCCGCGACCAACAGCGCGGTGACACGCGACGACGCGCGGGTGGTGTCGTAGCCGACGAAGGCCGTCGGCCCCACCTTTTCACCGACGGACTTGAAGACGCTTTCGATCTCCGACTCGCCTGAGCCCTGGAAATCCCCACGGTTGCGCTGCTCGGACATCGCGGTCTCGAACCCGGCCTCATCCACCTCCCAGCCGCGGCGGCCCGCCACGACCCGGGTGAGATCCAGCGGGAACCCGAAGGTGTCGTACAGCTTGAACGCCAACGCGCCCGAAACCTGGCCAGCCTCGGCGCCCATCTCCTGGTCCAAGATCTTCAGACCGCGATCCAGGGTCTCGCGAAACCGACGCTCCTCCTGCTCGCTCACTTCGCGAATGACGCCGCGCCGCTCGACCAACTCGACATATACCCCGCCCATGGTGGCGATGACGCTGTCCACCAGCCCCACCAGAAACGGCTCGCGAATACCCAGGAGCCAGCCGTGATACACGGCGCGCCTCATGATGCGCCGAAGAACGTATTCCCTCCCGGTCTTCTCGGGGAATACCCCGTCAGCGATCAGAAACGCGGTCGCGCGCGCGTGGTCGGCGATGGCCCTCATCGAGGCTGCGGGGCCGGCGTAGTCGGTGGCCACGAAGGGCTTCTTCGCCAGGGCGCTCGCCTGATCGATGAGGGGCCGCAACAGATCGGTTTCATAGTTCGACCGCACCCCTTGCAAGACCGCGCACAATCGTTCCAGCCCCATCCCGGTGTCGACGGAGGGGCGGGGCAGCGCACGTCGCTCCTGTCCGCGCACTTGCTCGAATTGCATGAAGACCAAGTTCCAGATCTCGATCCACCGATCGCAGTCGCAGGCCGGGCCTTGGCACGCACGGCCAGCGGCCACTTCGGCGCAGGGGATATCATCCCCTTGGAAGTAGTGAATTTCGCTGCACGGCCCGCAAGGACCGGTGTCCCCCATCGCCCAGAAATTGTCTTTGTCACCCAGTCCGACCACCCGATCGTCGCCGATGCCCGCGATCTTCTTCCACAGCTGGCGGGCCTCGTCGTCGGAATGGTGAACCGTGTAGATCAGGCGTCCGGGATCGATGGCGTAGGTCTTGGTCAGGAGCTCGAAGGCAAATGCGATGGCGTCAGCCTTGAAATAGTCTCCAAATGAAAAATTGCCCAGCATCTCGAAGAACGTGTGGTGACGGGCGGTCCGACCCACATTTTCCAGATCGTTGTGTTTCCCCCCCGCCCTGACGCACTTTTGGGTGCTCGTGGCGCGCGATCGGGCGCGACTGGCCTGGCCCGTGAAGACATCCTTGAACTGCACCATCCCGGCGTTCGTGAACAGGAGCGTCGGATCGTTGCCGGGGACCAGCGAAGAGCTCGCAACCTCCTCGTGGCCGCGGGAGGCGAAGAAATTCAGGAACTGGCGACGAACGATTTCAGATGTGGGCGACGACATGGGGGGCGAAAGCGTAGCACTACCGACCGGCGGACGGAGCGGGTCAGCGCTTGAACCGGTCGATCGTGAAGGTGGGGTCCTGGTCGTCGTCCATTTCCATTTCGAGCTCACGCTCGACCGGCGCGTCCCCGGAGGGGATCACGCTTTCGTCGCCCCGTCCAATCCCGCGGTAGCGCAGCGCGAAGTCATCCGCGTTCGTCGCCTGCGCCAGGGCTTCATCGTAGGTCACCAGCTTCCGGCGCACCAGGTCCATCAACGACTGATCGAAGCTGACCATGCCGTAGGGGTCCCGGCCGGTCGTGATGGCGTCGTGGATTTCTCGGGTGCGCTTCGGATCGAG
>PMNO01000703.1 GCA_003161835.1 Myxococcales bacterium
ACCACCTTGCCGGTCTGGCCCACCTGCAAATCGTTCGGCACCATGCCCGCGTCGCAGGCCGCGCGGCTGGCTCCGAGCGCGCCCCCCAGCAGGTCCGTCAGCTCCTCCAGGATCTTGAAGTTTTCGCCGGCGCGCATGCCGCGGCCGCCGGACACCACCACCTTGGCGTCGCCGAGCTCTGGTCGAGCGCTCTTCGCCGCCGGCAGCGATGCGCATTCGGAACCCAAGGTGTCGACGTTGCCGACCACGCCCGCCTCGACCGCGGCGCCCGCCGCCGCAGCCACCGCCGCCGCGGGAAACGCCGTCTGGCGCACGCTGGCCACCACCACCGGGGACGCGATTTCCAGGTCCTCCAGCACATTGCCGGCATACGCCGGGCGGCGAAAACGGTGGGTGCCGTCGATACGAATGATGTCCGACGCCATGCCCGCGCCCAACACCGCCGCCGCGCGCGGAAGAATATCTTTGCCGGTGGAGGTGGCGGTGCCGAGCAGCGCCGTGGCCCCCACCGCATGAACGGCCGCCGCCAGGATGGGCGCGTACGTTTCGGCCAGCACGGACGCCAGGCGCGGATCGTCGTACGCGATCACCCGGGTGGCGTATCGGGCCACATCGCGCGCGGCGCCCGCGATGCCCGAGCCCACGACCACCGCCACCACGGGACCACCGTGGTGCCCGGCCAGCGTCTGCGCGGCCGCTATCGCGTGCAGGGACGCCGATCGAATGGTTGAGCCTGACACTTCGCAAAAGACGACAACCGCGCCCATCAGATCACCTTCGCTTCGTTGTGCAATTTCGCCGCTAGTTCCTCGACGCTGCCGACCCGCACGCCCGCGATTCGCGCGGCCGGCGCCTCGTAGCCGGTGACCCGCATCAGCGGCGCGGGCCCGAGGGTGATGCCCAGCTCCGCCGTGGGCACTTCCTTGATCTCCTTTTTCTTCGCCGCCATGATGCCCTTGAGGGAGGCGTATCGCTGCGTCTCGTCCCACTCCGCGTCTGCCCCCACCAGTGCTTCGTTGCGCACGGCCTTCTTGCCGATGATGCGCAGATCGACCGTAACGACCGCGGGCAGCCGGACGCGCTTCTCCTCGACGCCGGTGTCTACCTCACGCGTGGTGGTGGCGCTCTTGCCGTCCGCCGCCACCACGATGCTGGCCAGGAAGGTCGCCTGAGGCCAGCCGAGCAAGCCCGCCAGGATCTGCCCCACCTGGTTCGAATCGCCATCGACGGTCTGCTTGCCGAGGATGACCAGGTCGGGCCTTTCGCGCTCCACCACCTTGGCCAGCAGTCGGGCCACCGCGTCGGCGTCCAGCGCGGGATCGTCGGCCAGGATCAGCAATCCCCGATCCGCGCCCATGGCCAGCGCACCCCGCATCTGCTGCGACACTTCCTTTGGACCCACCGCCACGACGACGATTTCCCCCGAACGCTCACCGCCCTTGCCTTTTTCGCACAGGCGCAGAGCCGCCTCGACCGCGTATTCATCGAAGGTGTTGATTTGCCAGCTGGCCGCCGACAGGTCGACCTTCCCGCCGACAAGCTTCAGCTTCTGTTCAGGATTGGGCACGCGTTTACATGTAACCAGGATCTTCACGATGAATCCTTTGCGAGGGATCGGCAGATGGGGTGTGGCGCTCGTCCGACGCGGAGGGGGGGATGGAACCCGCCCTCAGGCGGTGGCGACTTTCAGAGCTTCTTCCAAACAGAACAAGATTTCATCATCCAAGTCGACCAGGTACACGGTCGACGGTTGAGGCTGCCGGTGGGCCCGCAGCTCGTCCACGATGGCGCGCGCGGCGTCCGAAGGGTCGACTCCACCGAGGCCGGTGCCCATACCCGGGAGCGCGATCATCTCCAGGCCGTGATGCGCCGCCGCCAGCAAAGCCGCTCGGGTCGCGCGTCGGACATTTTCCACGCCCACCTTGGTGCCGGGCTGTTCCATCGTCGGCGCGTGAATCACCCGTTTGGCGGGCAGGCGGCCGGCGTTTGTCACGACAGCGGCGCCGACCGCAATCGGCGCCATGGACATCGCCTCGCGCTGGATGGTCGGGCCGCCCCGCCGAGACAATGCGGCGGCAACCCCTCCACCCATGATTCCCAGCGAGTTCGCGGGATTGACAACGGCATCCACCGCCATGGTGGTGATGTCCGTCTTAGCCAGATGGACCTGCATGCGGGAATTACCGAACGCCCAACACTATCACCTTCCTGGCTCGCGTCACGAATTTACTGTCGCGAAACCTGCCCGAAAAATGAAACTGTCCGCTGCGGCAACTGGAGCGCGGGTCGCGCTTCGCTTTGCACTCTCTCTACTGAAGAAGACGGTTGAGCTCCTGCTCGACCTTCTTTTCGTCCTCGGCCTGAGCGACCGAAAGCTCCTGAACGATGAGACCGCGCGCCGTGTCCAGCATCCGCCGTTCACCGAAGGAGAGGGGCTTCAGCCCCTTGAGCCGGTAGAGGTCACGGAACACCTCCGCCACCTCGAAAAGCGAACCAGAGCGTATCTTTTCCATGAATCCGCGATAGCGCCGGTTCCAGGTTTGTCGGTCGACATGAACTTCCTTCTCGCGAAGGATCTGCCTGACCTCGTCTATCTCCTCTTCACCCACGATGCGCCGCAGACCCACCTGTCCCGACTTGTCAGTCGGCACCATAATGCGATTGTCGCTCTCGAGGACGCGCAGCACGTAGAAGCGCTGGATCTTTCCGGAAATCTCCTTCTGCTCGATTCCCACGACCTCGGCAACACCCTGCGATGGGTAAACTGCCTTATCCCCGATGATGAACTCGCTGGACACTGTGCAACCTCCCAGGTGGTCTACCGTTTGCACGAACTAGTTGAAACAACTAACTAATTTAGTCCAGAATCAGGCTTGACTAGAGGGTAACCCTGCGTCGCGGTGGGTGTCAAGCGCATTACATCGCCCTCGTGGGTTTTTGTGTGTGTGCCAAAAAACGACTCCGCGTGTCGGGTCAGGTAGGCGATTTCCGGCAACTTGAGCATCAAAAAAAGGTGGACCACTTCCGCCGCAACCAGCTACTGGCAAACTGGAAACGCACTTCGATGCGCCAAGTGAGTGCCATGAAGACTTTCATCTCCAGACCTCTATTGATTGTGTCGGCTGCATTTTGCGGCTGCGTTGGAAACGTCAGCGCACCGCGGACGCAGATGGGAACCGGGCCAGGACAGGCCGCTGGTACCGGCGGTACGGGCGCGGGCACCACGGGTGCCGGCCTGTCGCCAGGCGCCCCTGGTGGTAGCGGTGCGCCTGGGAGTGGCGGCGGTTCCGTAATCGGAATCGGGTCGGGAAGTGGAGGGGGCGTACAAGGTCCCCCGGCCACCGATCCTGGGCGCGTGACCCTGCATCGCCTGAACCGGGCCGAGTACAACAATACGGTTGCCGACTTGCTGGGCACCAGCTTGCGGCCAGCCGATATGTTCCCGGTGGACGATCCAGGNNTTGGTTCCCTGTGATCTCGTGGCTCAGGGCGCGACCTGTGCCCGGACGGTTCTCACCGCCTTCATGCCGCGCGCTTGGCGGCGGCCCGTGACCAGCAGCGAGATCGACAGCGAGATGGCGATCATTACCAAGGGCACCGCTCAGATGCTCACGGTCGAGGACTCGCTGAAGTTAGCGCTGACGTCGGTGTTGATGTCTCCCAATTTCGTGTTCCGCGTGGAGCTCGATCCGGACAGGTTGTCCCTGACTCCCCACCCTCTGTCGGGGTACGAGGTGGCGTCTCGGCTCTCTTATTTCCTGTGGAGCACGATGCCCGACGACACCCTGATGGGAGCAGCCGGGGACGGGACGATCTTGAAGGCTGACACGCTGGGGACGCAAGTGGACCGCATGATGGCCAGCCCCAAGGCACAGGCGCTGATCGACAACTTCGCCGGCCAGTGGCTGTACATCCGCGAATTCGCCGAGATGCAGCCGGATCCCGCGACTTATCCGATGTTCGACCAGCCGCTTCGGGCGGCGCTGAAGTCCGAGTCCGAGATGTTGTTCAAGGACGTGGCCCTCAACGGCGCGCCGGTGAGCACCCTCCTGACCGCGAACTACCTGTACGCCAACGATCGACTGGCGACTCACTACGGCTTGCCCGCCGTCAACTCCACCACGCCCGTCAAGGTATCTTTGACCGGCACCAGCCACCGCGGTGGCATCCTGGCCCAGGCGGGGTTTTTGACCGCGACTTCCCACCCGATCAAGACGTCGCCCGTGAAGCGCGGCAAATGGGTCTTGAATCAGCTCCTCTGCTACGACGTCCCGGCCCCGCCCCCAGGTATTCAGACGAACCTCGACCTCAGCGACGTGGTCGGGACGCTGCGCCAGGTCTTGGAGCACCACCGGGCCGATCCGACCTGTTCCGCTTGTCACAACCTCATGGATCCGATTGGGTTCGGGCTGGAAAACTACAACGCAGTTGGCGCCTACCGCACGCAGGACAGCGGGATGAATATCGACTCTGGGGGGGAGTTGCCGAGCGGGGGGAAGTTCAGCGGTGCGGACCAGCTGTCGAGCTTGATTGCCGCCGATCCGAGTTTCCCCGCCTGCGTGGCTAGGAAGCTCTACTCCTACGCGCTCGGTCGGCTCCCAGAGAAGGCGGCCACGCACATGGATACTCAGACGCTCGCTGGCATCACTTCCGGTTTTCAGTCTGCCGGGATGTCGTTCAAGGACTTAGTCAAACGCATTGTGACCGCCCCGACGTTCCTGAGCCGGCGCGGCGAGCTGGCTCTACCGTGATCGGGACGAGGTCAACGAGGTCAACAATGAAGAATGCAAACACATCTCCTCCGATGACGTATCAAGGCCCAAACCGACCCAGCCGCCGCATGTTCTTGGGTGGCGGTTCAGTGGCGGTCGCGCTGCCATTCCTGGAGTCGCTGGTGCCCCGTTCCGCGCGCGCCGCGGCCGCGGTTGCTCCGCAGCGACTGGTGTACTGGTTCATTCCAAATGGCATCAACGGCAGCACGGTAAACGCGTGGAAGCCCGTCGATGTTGGGGCCAACTACACCACCACGCCGATTCTGATGCCCCTCGATCCGCTGCGCGCGGATTTCCAGGTTGTGACCGGCCTGGAAAACGTCCTCGGCAAGCCGGACGGCCCCGGTGATCATGCCGCCGGAACAGCTTCGACGATCACGTGTGCCCACGCCACGAAATCCCTCACGAATCTGATGTTGGGCGTTTCGGCCGATCAGATCGCCGCCAAGGCATTCGGATCGCAGACGCGCCTACCGTCGCTGCAACTGGGTACGAGTGGTGGCACCGCGACGGGCGATTGCGACAACGGTTACAGCTGCGCGTACGCCCGGAATATATCGTGGTCCGGTCCCGCCACGCCGCTGTCCAAGATCACCGATCCGGGCACCGTGTTCGATCAGATCTTCAAGGGCTTTGTCCCGGGACAGTCCCAGACCGACGCAGTCAAGCGTCGAGCCTTGAACCAGAGCGTGCTTGATCAGGTGACCGCGGAGGCGAACAGCTTGATGTTGAAGCTGGGGCACACCGACAGTCACAAGGTGCAGGAGTACTTGGACGGTGTGCGCGGCCTCGAGCAGCAGATCGACGGGTCGTCGGCCGGAGCGCAGTGCACGATGGGGACCCGCCCGGCCGCCGCGGCCGGTGGCGACTACCAGGCGACAGTCAGGTTGATGTGCGATCTGATGGTGCTGGCGATGCAGTGCGACGCCACGCGCATCATCAGCTTCATGATGGGCAATGCCACGAGCGGGCAAACCTTCCCGTCGCTCGGCATCACCGACGGACATCACAGCATTTCGCACCACGGGAACAACCCGGCGAAGCTGGCCCAGCTGCAGCTGATCGGGAACTGGGAAATGCAGCAGTTCGCATACTTGCTGACGAAGATGAAGGCAGTGACCGAGGGCTCCCAGAACATGCTCTACAACTCGGCGCTCTTCCTCTCGAGCGACGTCTCGGATGGCGCGTCCCATACCCACACGGAGATGCCAGTGCTGCTGGCCGGGCATGCGGGCGGCAAGCTGACGACGGGGCGGCACCTCACCTACGCGACCACCGCGCACACCAAGGTATCCGACCTCCTGGTCAGCATGCTGACGGCGGTTGGGGTCCCGAGCCCTGTGGTCGGCGACAGCACAGGTGTGTTGCCCGAGCTGATGGCCTGATTCCGGAGTTCACGGCTTGAGTCGGCGCGCTCCGCCCGGGAGCGCGCCTGGGATACGGCTGGCTTGCTGCAAGGCTAGGGAGTGAGGGCAAAGCAGTAGATGCCCCCGTAGCCCCCGCCGGAGCCAACGAACGGCATCTTTGGATCCGAGGCCCCGTTTTCCGCAACCGCGACCCCGGCGCCACAGCCGCCCTCATCCTGGCCCGAGATCCAGTTCGTTCGGTTCTGAAGGGACCAGGAGAATCCGATTCGGGGGCGCCCGGTCATCACGTTGTCCATCGAGGTGGTCGTCCAGTCGAGGCACGTGGATTTGGCGTTCACGGTATAGAGCTTTCCGTCAGTGCCCGAACCGGTGAGGACGTGGTGGTTGTCCGCCTCGGGCTGAGTCGGGTCCGGCCGATGGTTGGGAATGCCGTCCTCGTTCGGGAGGTCTTCCTTGATCGCGGGATTCGCGCCGTTCGGCCGGTTCTGAACAAGATCCGCGGGAGTCATCGCGACCAGGCGTTCGACGCGATCGTACCAGGGGCCCTTACCGATCCGGTCGATGGCATTGATCGGTGTTCCCGCTGGTCCCTTTGTCACGCTCAGGAACGCGCGCCACTGCTTCGCGCTCGACCCAGGCATCGAACTCTCGGCAATCTCGGCGCAGATCTTGTCCGCGCCCGCCAGACCGTCAGCCTGCCCGTAGCGCAAGTCTCCGCCAAAACCGAGTTGATTCTTGGAAAGGGCCCGCATCGCGACCAGGCTGGTCACGAAGAAGCTGAACTTNNTCCCGTGACTCCAGTCCCCCCGGTCCCAACTGTCGTGCCGCCTGCAGCGCCTGGCGCCCCGCCGGTTCTTGTCGCGCCCCCCGAGGCGTTGACTTGGCCAGCACCTCCCGAACCCGGTGTTCCGCCGGCCGAACCTGCACATCCCCCGAATCCAAAGAGGCCTACACACCACAGCAGAGAGGCTGATCTCAAGAGGAGCGGGTTGGTTCTCAATGGGCTGACTCCTTTAAAGGGGAACCGGCACCAGCCGCCGGCTCACTGAAGCTCAAGCATCATCGTCATCGCATACTGCAGACGCGCCGGCGTGGGCACGAAGCCGATCAGCTTGCGATAGGTCATGGTGGCGGTCAAGGTCATGGTCTTGGTCGGCGAGGAGCCGGCGTAGGTGGCCGTGAGGGTGACGGTGCCCGGGGCGATTCCCAGGGTCTGAAGATCGGCCTGGGCCTTCTGGATCGCAAAGGTCCCCGGAGCGCTGGGGGGCGACTGCGCCACGGTCACGCCCTGGCGTAG
>PMNO01000476.1 GCA_003161835.1 Myxococcales bacterium
CCAGTGCCGGCGCCGCCCGTACCCGCGCCCCCTGTGCCACTACCTCCGCCCACGTTGACGATGGTCACGGTCAGGTTGACCGAGGTCGTGGCCGCGGTCGGCGAGTGATTGTCACTCACGGTGAGCGTCAAGGTCGGCGAGCCTGCCACGTTGCTCGAGAAGGTGGTCGAGGCCGCCGTCGAGTTCGCGAACGAGCCCGCGGTGGAGATCCACTTGAAGGTCAGCACGTCACCCGCGTCCGGGTCGGTTGCGGCGGCCGCAACGGTGATGATGCCGTTGACGCCCGTCTGGGACGGAGCGACGACGACCGACGTGATCGTGGGCGGCGTATCCCCCGGAACGATGACGCCGTGGACGATCGCCGTCCCGGTCGCCCCGGCGGTACCACCGGTATCCGTCAGCGTCACGAGGACCGTGATGGGCGCGCCAGCCGTGATGTCGAAAGATCCACTGGTCCCGGCGAAGTGACGCACCGACGGCGACACCGAGTCCGCGGCCAGGGCAATCTTGTATCCGGTGCCCACCGGCAAGACGAGAGAGAAGTCGATCGTCGAGCCGACCCCCGGGTTGCTCACGTCGATCGTCCCGGTCTGCAAGACCGCGTCCGAATGTGACAGGAGCTGGTATGTCACCGTGTTGATCGTGTACCCCGATGGTGTCACCAGGGACAGACTCACGTTGCCCACGTCGGAGCTCGGAGCCCCGCCCTTCGAGCAGTTGACGACCACGATGGCCATCGACAGCGCTGCCGCTGTCAGGATTGTTGTCAATTTCGATCTTCGAATCATCTTCGTAGCCTCCTCGGAATTTATGGAACCGTTTTCATCAAGCCGACCCAGAACCGATTTCCCGAATCCTGGACTCGGCACCCCCGAACACTTCTCGGACAGCACCCCAAGAACGTCTGCCGCCATGGACCCTTTGGCGCCCCCTGCCCTCCTTCCACGACCACCTCGTTAGACACGAATCACCGACCCTCTGCGGGACGCGTTGTCCCGGCGCCGACGCCACGTCGAAAGCGCCCGAGCGATTCCAGCGTAAAGCAGGAGCGAACCCAGAAATGCGATCGCACCGCCCGCCCCCCAACGAGCCGCGCGCGCGACCTTCGAGACCGGTGGGGCGGGAAGCCCCGCCATGGTCTCTTCCATCGCGCCCGCTATCTTGCCGTTCCGTCCAGTCGCGCGGACCCGGTCCACGAGCTCTCTCGCCTTCGCGCGATCGTTTGTCTCAACCGCCAACGCCCATTGCGCCCAGATGCTTCTGAGCTCGTTGGGTGCCGCCGCGGCCAACTTGGCGCTGCAAGCCCGGAGCCCCGGAATATCGTGCTCGTGCGCGGCCACCTTGCAGCGAAGGGACTCGGTCTCCAGGGCCGCCTGCGGCTCCTTGGCGACCTGCCCAATCGCCACGTCTACTTCTTTGCGCTCGCTCTTGGTGAGCGGCGCGTTCGTCGAGAGCAAGAGGTGCACGAAGTGCGTGATGTCACCAACCGTGGCGCCCTGGCTCACGAGGGCCCTCCGGCAAGCGACGATGGCCTCGTCCCGACGGCCAGCCGCGTCCAAGGAATCGCAGAGCCTGGCCCACCCGTACGCTCGGCCAGGGACCGCCTTCGTCGCGGCGGTCCAATATCGCGCGGCGGCGGCGTGATCCCCACGCTTGGTGGCCTTCTCGCCGCGATCCGCCAGCTCCATCAAGAGATCCCCCACCGCCAGCGGATTGCCCCCCTTCTCGACTTGCTGGATGCTCGCCTCGGGGTGGGCATCGTCGATAGCCGGCGGTGGGGGTGCTCCCAATTCCGCCCTCGCGGCAGGCGCGGTGAGAATCACCATCGTGGCGATGGCCAACGCCGTCCGCGTCCACGCTCTCGCCCTAGCTCTCCGTTTCGCAATCACGTGCGCCGCCGTCAGGATCAGCGCAAGTGCGATCAGAATGCGCCCCACCCAGATCCACGCTGGCGCGGGCGGCGTTGCGTGCGCAAGAAACCGCCGCGTCGCCTCATGACCGGGCGCGACCCGCAGCAGCTCCGAGATGGATGCGTCGAGAAGATCCCGATCGCCGAGGCGCAACGCCAGATCGCCTCGCGCCAGGTAGCCCCACGGTTCGGTCGCCGCCAGCCGAACCGCGCCGTCCGCCATGAAGGACGCTGAAACCAGGTCCTCCATGGCGGGCGGAATCGGTCCCCCCACCCACGCCGCCACCCTGTTACTCATGTCTTCGGGGCTTCGCCCCAGGATCAGTGCTCGCTGGCAAGCCTCGCCTGCCTGCTTTCCTGCTGCCTCCTCCTTTCCTGCTGCGACCTCTTCTCGTGACAAGGCGAGCGCCACCCGGCAGATGCCGCGTGCGGCTTCCGGGCTCGCCGGAGCGATGCGCGCGGCCCGGTTGTACAGCTCCCACGCCTCACGCTGATGCCCGCTCCGAAACGCGACGCCCGCCCGGCCCACCAAATCACCCACGTCCTCGCCTGCCTTGACCGGTCCACCCGCAGGGACCACGAATGCGAGCAACGTCGTCGACACCAGCGCTGCTCGCAAGATGGTCATGTTCTTCACCCGTTCCTTCACGTCTCGGTCAAAAGCTGAAACAGCATTCTCCAGTTGCCGAGGCGGTTACGGCACGGAGTAGGGCACGATCACGGGCGGGCTGGCCACGGTCGCATCGCGGTTCGCCCCACCGT
>PMNO01000467.1:0-7591 GCA_003161835.1 Myxococcales bacterium
CCCCGTCCCATCGACGTGCGGATCCTGGCGGCCACCAACCGAGACGTCGAGACGGACAGCCGACAGGGCCGCCTGCGCCCCGATCTCTATTTCCGGTTGAACGGGGTCGCCCTGATTGTCCCTCCGTTGCGCGAGCGGCCGCGGGAGATCGAGGCGCTGTCCGCCTCATTCCTGCTGGCGGCCTGCCGAGATCTGGAGCGATCCTCTCCTCTTACGTTCTCCGACGCCGCCCTGGAGATCCTTCGAAGACACGCTTGGCCCGGCAACGTTCGGGAGCTCCGCAACGCCGTCGAGCGCGCGGCCGTCATGTGCACCGACAGCACGATCCTGCCCGAGCACCTGCCACCCGCCCTGCTCGGCGCGGTTCGGACGCCACGTGCGAACGAACCGAGCCAGGCCCCCAATCTTCACGCCGAAATGAAGGCGCTCGAACGCAGCAGGATCGTCGAGGCGCTCGAGCGCTGTGGCGGCAATCAGAGCGAGGCCGCCCGGCAGCTCGGCATGCCGCGCCGAACCCTGGTCTTGCGCCTCGCCGAGATGGGGCTCGCCCGTCGGCAGACTCTCGACGACGAAAGCTGACCCGGCTGATCCGATCGACCCGCTGGCACGACCTGCTTCTCGATCCGCTGTCCAGGCGATGGCACGCCGCCTGCTTTGACCCCGGATCATGAAAAGCAAACTCAGAGGTTGCGGCAAGGCGATGCAGTGGGCTGTGGCGTTCGGTCTGCTTGGCTCGGGTGGTTGCGCGGATGACAATGCCGCTGGCGGCAGTGGCGTTCCCGGGGGATCTGAACTTTGGAACCAGGCCGATCCCTGCGTCGTCGACCTCTATGGGAGCGGTGGTTGCGAGGGGGCTCCACGAAAGGCGGCCGACCTCTCCTGGATCAACGTGTACTGGTCCATCGACCTCGGATCCCCGGAGGCGGGCGCGGCGCCGTTCTCGAGTGAAGATGCCGTGAGCGCGCGGGTCTCCTGCTGGGCGGAGAGCCCCGGCGCTCCGAAGCTCGACATGGCCTACCTGTCCCGGTCCCCCGAGATCGAGGCCGGCCGTCGGTGAAGGTCTTCATCGACTCGAACGTGCCGATGTACGTCGCCGGGCGGGAGCATCCCAATCGCGCCCCCGCCAAGAGGTTTCTCGAAAAGGTCAGACGGGGCGAGGTCGAGGCGCACACAAGCACCGAGGTCCTCCAGGAGATCTTGTATCGCTATTCCAGCCTGAAGAGGCTGGACCTGGCCGCCCAAGTCTACGACCTGTTCGTTCAGATCTGTCCCGTTGTGTTTCCGGTCAACTTGGCGGATACGGACCGTGCCAAGGCGCTGGTTTGCGGCAAGGCCGCCGTGTCCCCACGCGATGCGCTGCACGCGGCGGTGATGTTGAACAACGGCGTGCCGCGCGTTGCCACATTCGACAACGACTTTGACCGGATCGTAGGGATCAAAAGGTACGACATAGTGTGATGCCGCGGAGGGAAGGATTGTGGAACCGCGACGAAGAAAAGTCGCCACATGGTTGAGACTCTTCGTTGGCGTGCCGGGCCGAGGCGTCGTACACGAGTTCAGACACCGCCGGCTAGGATTGCCGCTTTTGCAGCACCACCTTGAGCTGCTTGCTGGCGTAGAACTCCGCTTTGGTGGATGGCTCGGCGCTGACGACGACGTAGGTGGCGCCGGCCATCTTGAGCTCGAGGTTCACCGCGAAGGTCGCGGGCAGCCGTTCGATCGGCATGCGCGCCGACGAAATGAGCGCGCCCGAGGCTTGGTCGAAGAAGGTGACCGAGATGACCCTGCGTCCGAAATTGAACATGGTGGGAGGCCGTTGCGCCGAAGGCCATGTATAGCCCAAAACCTGGCTGGCGAGCGCGGTCGCCTCGCGACACCACCGCAGCGCCCCGAAGCCCGCCGGTCCGCCGCCGTGATACTGTCCCCCAACCGCGCAAATGTACGGCTCTCCGTCATCNNGTGTGGCGCTTGGCTGCGCGAACCTTCCCGGAGTTGCCCCGGGCACGTGCGGCAACGCGGTGGTCGAGCCACCCGAGGACTGCGACACGTTCGCCCCGGGCGCGGGTTTGGTGTGTCTGCCGCGCGGCTCGATCGGCGAATGCCACCTCGACTGTCGACGCGGCCCGAACGGAGCGCGCCGGTCGTGCCCGACCGGGTGGGGTTGCGACGCCCAGAACATCTGCCGGAAGCCCACCGGCGAATTCCAGCCTTCGCCACCCATCAAGGTTGGCGGGGCGTGGTCCCTGATGGCCGCCGACTTCGATGGCGACGGACGCGACGACCTCTTAAGCCTCGAGGTCCCGGACCTGCGCGGCGCCACGCACCTGCGCGTTCACTACTTCGATGATACCGGTGCGGTCACCGAAACCCGTGCGTTCCCCAAGGCCCTGGCCTCACCGGCCGTGGCCGATCTGTCAGCGGACGGGCGCAGCGATCTCGTGTTCACCAGCGATCAGTACGGGGTCGGATTGCTGTTCGGTCAGAGTGATCGGTCCTGGGTGCCCGAAACCGCCGGCTCGTACCGCTTTCCGGACGCGGGTGTACGCATCCTCAGCGTCTCCGATAGCACCGTCCAGAGCTCGACCCCCGTTGTGGGTTTGACGACGATTGCGGGTGTGTCCGGCCTCTATGGCCCCGACCAGGAGGGCAGGCTTCTTCTGCGGGGGTTGATTCATGGCCCCGTCGAGACGCTGGCCGGCGATCCGGTGAGTGGAGACCTGATCGAGGATCCGCGAACTTCTCCCTGCCAGGAGGTGGTGTTCGCGTTTCGCGGTGCGATGTCATTTTCGCTCGTTGATGTTTGTACGCGCGATCCGATCACGGCCGAAGTGTTGTGGCGCAACGAGGCCACCCAAGCGACCGTGGTCCTGGATCCACCGGCTCCCATCGACGTGGCGCCGCAGCTCGCGGACCTGGATGCAGACGGACATCTCGACGTGTTGGTCGGCGCCGCCGGATTGGCCTATGTCGCGTACGGCGACGGGCACGGGCTTGGCACCGCTGTCCCTTTTCGATCGCGAGCCGTCGCCAGCGCCGTGGCAGCCGGCGCCGCGCTGGAGCCGGACGAGATTCCAATGCCGCTGGCGGCGGGCGACTTCACGGGGGACGGCAAGGTGGATTTCGTTTTCCCTGGCTATCTGTTGGTTTCGAGCTCGGCCGCGGCGGGGGCGGGCGTCACGTATGTCGCCGCGCATGCCAACCAGGCGGCACCTTGGACGGTGGCGCGAATCGCGGACATGAACGACAACGGGAAACCCGACGTCGTCGCTGCGTCGAGCGGCCGGCTGGGGATAGATTTTTTCAACGGAACGGGAACCGAGGATCTCCTGGCCTTCGACATACCGACCAGCGGCCCGGTGACTCGTTTGGCGGTGACCGATCTCGACGGTGATTTGATCAACGATCTGATCTTCGTCGAGGCGGCCACCACGGACGCGGATCGCGATTCCCTGATGGTGGCGTTTGGGAACCTCGCGGGTCCTCCGGTCGCGCCGACGCTCGTAGGGCGGATCGGCCACATCGAGCAGCTCTGCGCCTCCGTCCTGGCGAGTGTGGGGAGGCTGATCGTCGCCTACACCGAAACCGAAGCTCTGACCGGCGCCCAGACTGGAGTGCTTGCCTTCATGGGGGGCAGCGGCGATCGCCTGCCTTTTTCCCCGTTTTCGCTGGTGAACGTCGCCGGGGGATCGGTGTTCGACGAGGCCACGGTGGGGTTGACGGTGGGAAGGTTCTCGCCGTCGAGCCACGGTGACGTCATGGCCCTGGGACTTTCGGGGAATCCTCCCGACGTGCAGTACGCCTTCTGGTTGCTGCGGGCGCTCGGGACTTCGCCGAGCCCGGCGGCGCGGCTGGGCGGTGAAATCGATCCTCGTCTCCGCCCGCTCCATGTTCAGGATGTGCTCATCAACATCAACGTGACCGCCGTGGCGGCCGATCTAGATCACGACGGCAACGACGAGGCGGTGTTCGCCATTCCCGCCGACGCGGGTGCTCACTGCGGGCTGGTCNNTGCCGATTGACGCGGACGGAGACGGCGCCATCGACCTGGCCCTGCTGACCGGGGGGCCGGGCGGTTCCGAGCGCAGCCTCCTTGTGCTGTGGAACGACGGCGCGGGAGGCTTCTCCAGCACGAATGCCACCACGGTCAACCCGGCCGGCGATTCGCCCCAGCAGTTCACGGTGCTCCCGGCTGCGTTGGGCCGCCCGTTCGGCTTCGCCTACGTCACCGATCGNNGGCAGCGGCATCGTCGCCGCCGACGTGAACGGGGACGGTGTCGTGGACCTGGCGCTGGCCGCCTCGGGCAATCTCAGCATTCTTCAGGCCCGGCTTGCGACGCCCTGACCGCCAGCGTTCGCTTTTTGCGACTGCAACGCGTCGGCCGTTTTCGCGGAAAGACCATCGCCACAGGGGCGATCCCGAGGTAGCGTTGATGGCATCGTGCCGCTCCTTCGATTGACCGACGGCAGACGGCTCGACCCTGTGAGCTCCATCGAGGCAAGACACGCAAGAGTGAGTCCCCTTTGCCTGATGCTCGGGGGATTGCTGCTCGCATCATCCCTGTCCGCGGCGTGCGGGGCTTCTGATGCCGCAAAGGTCACGGGGGAAGGATCGACCGGAGGCGCCGGCGCGAGCCCGGGTTCGTTCGATGGTGGCCTTCCGGACTCGAGTTCGGATGGCGGCGGTACGGGTCTGGCCAGCGGCGGCTCCGGGGGCAGCGTGGGCCCAGGCGGTGGTGGCGGATCGAGTGCGGGCGGTGGCTCGGGCGCTGCGGCTGCCACCGGGGGCTTCGGTCCGGCCGCGGGTGGAGGCGGTGGTCCCGGCCCCGGCGGCAGCGGCGCCCCAGGGGGGACAGGTGGTCGCGGGGATGACGCTGGCGTCGTTGACGCCAGCGCCGCGAGCGACAGCGCTGGCCCGCCGCCGGACGCGCGCGGACCGATCGACGGGCCAGGCGCCGGTGATAGCGCCGCCGCGGCGACCGAGGCGGGCCATGACCCTGCGGGGCCTTTCACCTGCACACTGTTGGTCGGTCCGTCGACCATGGGCCAGTGGTTCAATGGCGGCTTCTTGATGTATCCCGGAATCGACGCGACCAAGTATCAGCTCATCATGGTCGCTCACCACTACAGCAACGTCTGGGCGATGCCGGGCGACTCCGCCTGGGACACGAAAGTGGCCCACCCGTGCGCGCAGGGCTCGGCCACGCCCGACCGCGTGTCCTTCATGGTGACACAGTGGACGGAGAAGCTGGAATCGGAATGGGTGGCGGACCTGATCGGCATCGTCAAGAACATTCAGACCAAATGGCCGGCGGTGAAGAGAATCGAGCTCATGCCGACCACCGTCGCCCCCGGCAATGTCCAGTGCCCGGCAACCACGGGGACCGAGACGATCATTCCGGCTGCTGGCTATGCGGCGATTGACTCGATGCCCGCGCGCTACCCTGGCATCGTCGTCGCGCTGCCGCACTTCGAGGTGCCCAAGTGCAGCGACTTCATCGGCAACGGTTCAGCCCCTCAGTACGCGCCCGACGCCAACGCGACCTCTGGCCCCGCCGTCACGGACGTGGTGGGCGTTTTCGGCGCCTACTACGCCGCGCATCCGTAACCGGCTGGGAATCAGCCTCCGCGCATTTGCCGGGTCGTGGCCGGTCCCAAATTTCCGAGACGATCGGGATCGAAATGGGACGAGCCAAGGGCCTCGGTGGGTGCGAGGGTCACGCCCGAATCCCCACGACGTGGGCGGCGCCCCAGCGGGAAGGGTGATGAAGCGGGTGCGTCGGGCGCGGCCTCGATGTGGGCTGCGATTTGAACCGCTTCGCCCCACACGAGATTCGTCCACCAGCTTTCGCGGCGTGGGTTGAGGCGTCGGCGCAATACGCCAAAATCGATCGAGGTCCGTGCTTCGTACACGAGATGCCAAACACCGAGGGCGTCCCGTCGGGGCGCCTTCGCCTCGATCGAGACCGCCGCCGCCCTGTCCACGCAATGCACGGCCAGTCGCCCCACCAGCACACCATGTCCAGCGTCGGTCATGTGGACCCGATCGCTATCGAACACCAACGCGGGTTCCCGCTGCGCGTCAAGCAACCCGCTGGCCTCGATACGTTGGTTGTGCTTCGCCGACCCGGCATCAAAGCTGGATAAATCGACCCAGAACCGGATGGAGGAGCGGTTTGGGTCGCCCTTATCGAGCAAGAGAAGGCCGCCCCAACAGTGGAACTTTCCCTTGAGCCCGCGCCAGACTTGCTGGCCGACAGTGAAATTCAGGGCGGATCGATCGGGATTGATGCGCCAGCGTTCGCGGGTGTCGGCCACCGGGCCTTCCCGTCGGCCCGTGGGCCGCGGGCGGCCGTTGGCGTCGAAGAGCGCTCCCATCGAGGGTAGGTTGGTGGCCCTGCGGGTGAAAAATCCCGGGCCTGCACCAAGCGCCATTCCATCAACTTATCCTGCGTTTGGTTTCGGGCGTGTATCAGTCCGAACGAGGGACGGTAAACAACACCTCTGGCGCCGATCCCAAGGCCGCTCCTAGCGCGGGGGAGCCTGTTGTGCCTGTGTCTCGATTTCGCTTGCCGCCATATCAATCGAGGGCAGCGCCGCGATCTCGTTGGCGATCCGCCGTGCCGCTTGCCGGAACGAACCGTCCTGCAGCACCCGCGAGAGCGCTTGCCGGACGGTTGCGGCGGATGCCCCGCCCGTCGGCAAGGCCAGACCGGCGCCGGCGGCCGCCACCCGCTCGGCATTGAACGGCTGATCGGCGAACAGCGGCGCGACGATCAGGGGAACCCCCGCGGCCAGCGTTCCGAGCACGGTACCCGAGCCGCCATGGCAGATCACCGCGGCGGCGTGGGGGATCACATCGTCCTGTGGGACGAAGCGCTCGACGTGGACGTTCGGCGGCACTTCGCCGAGCGCTTCGAGCGGCAGGTCCGCGCCGATCGTCAGGAGGACCCGAAGCGGCAAACCGACGACGGCATCGATCACGGTTCGGTAAGCCGCGCGCATGACGTCGAAGCCGCCAACCACCGTGCCGAGCGTGACGTAGACGAACGGATCCTGCCGCGCGCCCCACCAGTCGGGAAGCGGAGGCGCCGCATTTCTGATCGCGCGGAAGCGGAGCACGGGCGCCGACACGCCCCCGGCAACCTCCAGCGAGGCAGGGAACAGCGTGAGAGCGACTTCGCGGCTCAGCCTGTCACCTGATGGGTCTGGCGGCAGGCCCAGGGACTGGCCGTGGACATCGACGTGCGGCGCCGCGTATTTGAAGATCTGGGCCTCGGCGCTCGGCGCGGAGATCGCGACTCGAACGTGTGGGATCCGCATCTTCTCCGCCGCGATGAGGGCGGCGTACTCCTGGGACTCACGCACAACGATCGCCGGCCGCCACCGGTCCATGGTTTCAAGCAAAGCTGGAAGCGCGGCTCCCGCACACGCCCGGGCGAAGATCTCTCCAATGGAGACGCGCAAGATCTCTTCTTCGGACGCTCCGCGCATGCGCATCCACAGGGGGCGGAGGCCTTCATCGCCCGGATGCCCGAACGGAAAGAATGCCGCTTGCGTCGCGGCGACGCGTTCCGCGCACTCCGGCGGAGCC
>PMNO01000467.1:7666-8811 GCA_003161835.1 Myxococcales bacterium
CGGCCCGAAGACCGGACCGAAGAGCGGCCCGAAGACCGGACCGAAGACCGGCCCAGCAGCCAACCCGGGTGTCTTCTCCGACTACCGGAGCCAAGCCCCAGGGGTCGTTCATCGAATCACCGCCCGCGATCTTCCTGAGCCGTTCGCCACACCTTCCGTCGACAACGGTCCTCGGTTGGTGCCGCGACCGCCCGGCGCCTGGCCGCAAGCGCCATCGGGTTTCAAGGTTGAGCTATACGCGGCAAAGCTGGCGGCGCCGCGCCTGATTCGTACGGCTCCGAATGGCGATGTCTTCGTTGTGGAAAGCAAGGCGGGCAACCTGCGGGTATTGCGCGGCAGCGACGACAAGGGCCGGGCCGAGACGACGGCGTTGTTTGCATCCGGATTGAATCGGCCGTTCGGCGTTGCTTTTTATCCCGTGAACGGACCGCCGGGTTGGCTGTACGTCGCCAACACCGATTCGGTGGTGCGGTTTCCGTACCAGANNCTCGACGGAAAGAAGATGTTCGTGTCGGTGGGCTCGCGGTCCAACAACGACGATTCGGATGAAAACCCGGACGAATTCCATCGCGCCGACATCCTGGAATTCAACCCCGATGGCAGCGGCATGCGGGTGTTTGCTTCGGGAATTCGCAACGCGGTCGGCATCGCCATTCAACCTGGCTCGGGCACCCTGTGGGCCTCGGTCAATGAACGCGACGAGCTGGGCGACAATTTGGTCCCCGACTACATCACCCATGTCGCGGACGGGGGTTTTTATGGTTGGCCTTGGTTCTACATCGGAGGCCATCCCGACCCGCGCCACGCGGGCAAGCATCCCGAGCGCGCGGCGCACGTGTTGGTTCCGGATGTTCTGCTTCAGCCGCACAATGCTTCGTTGCAGTTGACGTTTTACGATGGGGGGCAGTTTCCCGCCGCTTACCGGGGAGACATCTTCGCGGCCCAACATGGCTCCTGGAACAAGGCCATCCGCACCGGCTATGAAGTCATTCGGGTTCCACTCGGGGGGCAGGGCAAAGCGCAGGGCGAATACGAAGACTTTCTCACCGGATTCGTCACGGCCACCGGCAATGTTTGGGGACGTCCGGTGGGCGTGGCCGTGGCCAAGGACGGAGCCTTGCTGGTCAGCGACGACGCCTTCAATG
>PMNO01000467.1:8816-8956 GCA_003161835.1 Myxococcales bacterium
CGAATCTGGCAGGAGTCCCCCCCCATGCCTCGTTCCTCTATTGTGAATATGCGATTCGCTGTGCTTGGCCCGCTGGCCAGTTTTGCCCTCATCGCCTGCGGGGGTTCGGCCCACTTGCCGGTGGCGGCGGGTATCGGCCC
>PMNO01000511.1 GCA_003161835.1 Myxococcales bacterium
GCAAGACACCAGGCAAGGCCCACTATCAGTACTCCTGTTTTCCTCATCTCGCGGTCTCCAAGGCGCGTGGAGTGTATCGCGTCTGGATGAGCGTGTGCCTAACAGGTGCTGATACAGCGACCACCTGAGCGCGCCGCCGTTTGCCGGATCCACCTCCCTGGGAGACTCAGGGCCACACCCTCATGACCGAAACACTGCCGCCCGCGCCCGTGGTTTGATTTCGTGCCCATTCGGCCGCTGGAACATCCATGAATGCCGCGCCCTGAAGACGCCAGTGGCCGGTGGGTGAAATCGTGGCTGCCAGGCCAGCCGTCACCAACGACGATGCGCTGCCAGCGATGGGCCCACCGGCATCGCTGTTTCCGCCCTGTTTCATACCGTTCGCAAATACGCCGACCGTGGCACCTCGGGGCAACACGCGCCCGATGGCCAGAAGGCATGTGAGCCGCGGAGCGAAGGACTCCTTCACGCCGCTCACGGCGCGCGAATCGCGTAGCGTGACCATGGTGCTCAACGTGAGGAAATTGGGTTCGACGGCCTGCTCGAGGGCCACGCCCAGGGCGACCTCGTAGCTGCCCTGTCCCGTCGTTCCTGCCGCCAGCGCGTCCGTTGCTTTTTCGGGCGGCGTGCCGGTCGGAAGCAAAAGACCAAGCAGGACCGCAAACCCGGGGAATGCGCGGTAGTCGCCGGCGCGAACAAAGTCGTATCTGAGGTTCACGCTCAGATCACCCACACCACCGCCCGAAGACCTGGCCCCGGGCACACTCCGGTGCGTCTCCACGAACGGCAGCAGCAACGCCGCCTGCCCGCGCTCAAAGACGCGGGCGACGCCAAACAGATCCTCCTCCAGACTCCATTCGGACTCGCCAGCGGTGCTGCGCGCAAAGCTTCCTGCGGCATCGGACGCGCCGAATACCGAACGCACCCGGCCCTGCGCGCCGACCGCAAAGTCTTCGTAACTGCGCAGGCGCGTCGGGGCCACCAACCCCGCGGAAGCACAGCAGGCCTGCGCACGAACCGAGCGCGCGTAACCGGTCAACGGGCCTGTCGCCATCAGAACGACCACCGCCCTATGGAATGTCGAGGCTCGGAGTCGCACGGTCACTCACCACACCTTCGATCTCGGTTCGCAACTCCCATCGTCCAGACATGTACAGATAGACGGGTCGAATCAGGTAGAAACCGTCGCCTTGAGGTCTCACCGCCGCCCGGGCCGAAGTCCCATGTCCATGGGCGGGCATCCATGGGACCACCTGCACGATCAGGTCATCAGCCGGCTCCCCAAACATATCCACGATGCGATACATCACGTCGACAGCCCCCTTCCGGGGCGGGATGGGCAACGTCCACAGTGACAACCGCCACGTGGCGGTATCGCTCAAAAAAGTGACGAGCGGCTCTCCCGTCGGCTGAATACCAGGCTCGAACCCTGTGTCCGCGGGCGCCTCCGCGCTACACCCTGCCCCCACGCCGCACAGAAACAGGAACAATGCCCGGCATGACCCGAATGGGGACATACTTCGCCGCAAGCCAACGACGGGCGCTCTCATCCGCGACGAGGATAGAGACCGGGGACAACGTGTCCATGCATCAAAACTTCGCGGCCAGTGGGCCGCCCGCCACACCGGATCGCGTCGATGCGAAAAAATGACGCATCTCGAGCGGAGCGTCCGCCTGATAGACCATCGGCCGCGATGCCCCTGCTGCCCGCCCATCCGAATCGAATCAACTTCGGTTGGCTGATTCGCCTGCGCTGGTCGATGATCGCGGGACAGCTGGCGGCGATCCTCGGTGTGCGGGCCGTCCTGGGATTGACCCTGCCCCTGCCAGCCCTGTTCAGCATCGTTGGCCTTGAATCGGCGTTGAACGTGCTTGCCACCATCGCGGTCGCCGGCGAACGTCGCGAACCGCGCGAATGGTGGCTGGCCGTCGTCATGGCCTTCGACATCGTGATGTTCACCGGGCTCCTCTATTTGACCGGGGGGCCCTCGAATCCCTTCAGCTTCCTGTACCTCGTGCAGATAGCGCTGGCGACGCTCACGCTCCGCCCGGCCTGGACCTGGGCCCTGGTGGCGCTGGCGCTGCTCGGGTCCGCCGTGCTGTTCCTGTGGCACCGGCCTTTTCCCACCGACGTCTCGCACGCCGCCTACATGAATATGCACTTGCGCGGAATGTGGGTCGCGTTCGGAGTGGCGGCCGGGTTCATCGTCTACTTCCTGCTGCGCGTGCGCCGAGCGCTCGAGGCCCGCGAGGCCGAGCTCGGCGCGGCGCGTGGACGCTCCGCCCGGCAGGAGCGCCTGGCCTCTCTGGCTGCCCTGGCGGCGGGCGCCGCGCACGAGCTATCCACCCCGCTGGCCACCATCGCCGTCGTCATGAAGGAGCTGGAACACGTCGTCGCGCGGGTGGCCTGTGGCGGCGAGGACGACACTCTGAAAGACATCCGCCTGGTGCGCGAGCAGGTCGACCGATGTCGGACGATCCTGGAGCGGATGTCATCGGAGGCCGGTACGTCCGTCGGAGAGGTCTTCGTAGCCACACCGGTCGCGAACGTCGTCGCCACGGCACTGGCGGACCTTCCGCCGCGGGTTTGTGTTGTGACCGAGGGGGGAGGCGACGATGGGGTCACCCGCGTGCGCGTCCCACCGCGCGCGTTCTCGCAAGCCCTGCGCGGCATCATCAAGAACGCCCAAGACGCCTCGTCCGACGGGGGGACAGTCGTGCTGCGGGTGAGCAGCGGCCCCTGGGGTCTGCGATTCGAGGTCCGCGACACGGGAACAGGCATCCCGCCCGGCGTTCTCGATCGGGTTGGCGAGCCCTTCTTTTCGACAAAGCCGACCGGACACGGCATGGGCCTCGGCGTTTTTCTGGCGCGCGCCATGGTCGAGCGCCTGGGCGGATACATGCACCTCGATTCCACCCTCGGCAGTGGAACAACCGCCGTGTTGCAGCTGCCGGTGAGCGCAATCGAGACCGCCCCCGAACGCGGTGACGCGGTGGAATCGTGACGGGTTCCGACGGAACCTTGCCGGGGAGCGGGCGTTCGGTTCTGCTGGTCGACGACGACGATGCTTTTCGCGAGCGCCTGGCGCGGGCGCTGCGGCTGCGTGGCTTCATGGTCGTGACGGCCGCGAACCTCCCNNGGATACGGCAGCATCGCCTCGGCCGTGGAGGCGTTGCACCGTGGCGCGCACCACTACCTCAGCAAACCTATCGACGCCGACCAGTTGACGGCCGCCTTGCTGGCACTGGAAGGCGAGACGCTCGCGATCGCGATGGCGCCCTCCGCTGAAACGCCGTCACTGGCACGTGCGGAGTGGGAGCACATCCAACGCGTGCTGGTTGACGTCGACGGCAACGTGTCCGAAGCCGCGCGGCGGCTGGGGATCGCGCGGCGCACATTGCAACTGAAGCTGAAGAAGTACCCGCCCCGCACGTGAGCGCATCGTTGGTCCGGCATGGCCGTCCTAAGCTGTCGCCCTGCGAAAATTTGATGCAGCGCGGACGAGGANNAGCGCCGGTTGTGGCTCGTCCAGCAACGCCCCGCTCAGCTACGACAGCGGCGTCGGCGGCCCCGTGATTGGGGCTCTCGACAACCACTGCACGGGCTCGGAGCCCATCGTGGTAAGCCTGGCGTCCTGTCACCCGGCCCCCGACGCGGGCGTGGCCGAATCCGACGCTGTCGCCGCCGACGATGCCGCGGTTGGTGAAGGCGACGCCGCCGCCCCCGAGCCGGAGGCGCCCGTTCTTTACAACGCCGAAGGCGACGACGACGACTGCAAGTACCACGTGAAGATCACGATGACCGCGGCCAAGCAGGGGCAGAGCGCCACGGTTCAGGTGACCCTGACCTATCTGGCCGACGGCGCGCCCGTCACCGGAGCAGGGCTGGAGATCGAGGCCTACCTCGCGGACCAAGACACGCACGTGCTGCCGAACGGCACGAAGACCACGGAGACGGCGGGGCAAGGCATCTACACTCTCGCGCCGGTGAAGCTGGATGCTTCGGGCCGGTGGGTCTTTCGCTTCCACTTCTTTCACAGCTGCTCGGACGCCCTCGAAGATTCGCCGCATGGTCACGCCGCGTTCTTCATCGACGTCGTCCCGTGAGCGGCGACGTCGTCTCGCCTGGAGTTTGGGGAACGGAACGCACCGCCTCGGCACTGCCCGGACCGCGGGCTCGGGCGAACATTCCGTAATAAATTGGCTCGATTGGCCGGCTCCTGGGCGGCGCGGAGGGATAGGGTCAGCCGATCGGCTCGGCGTGCTGAAGCAAGGTGTGCCTCCCGGTTTTCCGGCGGCCATCCGCGTACCATTCGCGGGGCCAAGTTACGTACAAAGTACGGGTTGGAAACGCGCTGTTGACGATGCGAGTCCTAGTATCCGGCTATGTAGTTCGGCAATCCAAGCGAGGGAGGGGGGCCAACAATGAGTGCAATGTTAGCGGTATTGAGGAATTCGAAGCCCAGCGATGTCGTGAGCGTGCTGGGCAAGCTGGTCGGGGCGGCGCTGTTCGCCACGCTCGTGTATAGCTACTGCAACGTCCTGATCGAAGCTTGCGTCCGCGGCGTTCACTAGTCGGTCCGCCGTTCCTTCGATAGGATTCGGGACAACCCCGGAGGTTGCCCCCGATGCGATTGGCGTCCCTAGTCCGTTCCCTCGCCCGCGTTTCGATTCGCGTGGCGCTCGTGGCTTTGACAGTGGGCACGTTGGCGGGATGTGGCACGGATGATGTGGGGCCGCGGAGCCACATGGTCGGCGGACGATGCACCACGAACACGGACTGCGTGGATCGGTGTGTGACAGGGTTCGAGTTCCCGGGGGGATATTGCACGGTCGGCTGCGCGAGCCACGCTGATTGCCCGGGCGGCTCGTTCTGCGTGGCCAGCGGCGGGGGCGTTTGCCTGGCGGCTTGCCACCTTCCCGCTGACTGTAAGGCCTTCGGAGTCGATTACGCGTGTGCCCTGCGTACCAGTGAGGCGGGTGGTCCCGGTGTGCTGGCGNNGCTGTCGGTGTCGGTGTCGGTGTCGGTGTCGGTGTCGTTGTCGTGCACGAAACGAGCACCGGGTACGTGCGCCCAGGATATCGATTGCCTCCCCGGGTTCGATTGCCGCGCGGGTCTCTGCGCCCGACGCGAGCGGCTCTCGTTCGAATCCGCAGGTCGCGCTCCAGATACGGCGACGCCGGACAGCATCCCCGCTACGCCCCCGCCCACGATCCTGGGT
>PMNO01000678.1 GCA_003161835.1 Myxococcales bacterium
GCCACGTTGGAATAGGTCGCGAACGTCTGGCGCCGATCGAGATCGGTCTCCACGCTCTGGCGCGTGTTCCCCGACGTCGACACCTGCGCGAGAGTCCCCAGGAGCGCGCCCAGGCCAACGGAGGCCGCGGCACCGACGAGCGAGCTCGTGACCGCGACCCCCGGCCACGTCCTCCGCCGCGGCATTTGCTCGGGGAGCAACTTGATCTCGAGGTCGGTGGCCGCCAGCAGGCGCACATTCGTGGTCCACGGGAAGTGCCCGTCGCGCTCCACGCGAACGACATGGGGACCGGGGTCGAGTGAACCGGACAGCATCGGCGTCGTTCCCAGGTACGTTCCGTCCACATTCACGCGCGCGCCGGCCGGGACCGATTCGATCCGCAGGCGCCCGGGCGCCGGCCGCACCACGAACAGCTCGTCGGTGCCCTCCTGGATCGCCGCCACCAGCGCGTCGAGCCCGCCGGGGACCAGCCGAAAGAAGCGGGCCTCGACCTTGGCGGTCTGGATGTCCGTCAACACGAGATTCAGCATGTACTGCCGGTCTTCCTGGCGGACTGTTCCACTGATGACCCGGCGCACGCCCAGCGCCACGCCGACCCGCCCCAGGCACGCGATGTCTTCGACGCACTCATTCGCGCGGCGATCACCGGCGATCCCGCTCAGCCGACGGCGGAGCTCCGCGGTGCCGACAACGGGACCTCGGCGGCGCTCGGCGAGTCGCGAGAGCGCCACCTCGGTCAAGTTGTCGGCCAGCACCGCCGGGGTTCCCGGATCGGGCAGAACCAGCACCGCCAGACGTTCGGCCGGGGAATCGGGCACGGCGGCGTTGCCAGCCAGAACCAGCGCCAGGGCCCACGCCCCCATCGGCAAGGTCATTGACAGCGCGCGCTTCCGCCCGCGTCTCCCTGGGGAAGCGCGCAGACCGCCGAGAGGCACTGCTGAGCGTCTTCACAGGGCGCGCCGGGCTTGCGGAGGGAGCGGCAGACGCCCCCGATGCAGCGGCTCGCTCCCTCGATCAAGATGTGCCCGGAGGGCGTGCAGTCGGCGTCGGTTGCGCACGCGTAGGAGCACACCGATGCCGTGGTCACGCCGCCGTCCTTCGGGCTTCCCGCACCCACTTCGAGACAGCGCATATCCGAGATACAGCCGAGATCGCTGTCGCAAGGTACCCCGAATCGTCCCGGGAAACATGTCCCCGCAACACAGCTGTGGGGTAGGCCGCCCCGCCTGGGGCAGTCCGCCGTCACGACGCAGGCCCGACGACACTCGGTGGGTTGGGTATCGCTGTCGCTGGGTAGCGGCTGCTGGTTCGTGCACACCTCGCCCGCCCGGCAATCGGCCTTTACCTGGCACGCGGCTCCACCGAACGAGATCGGATTCATGCAGTAGCGTTGGCCGTTACCAGCCACATCGACGCAAACGAATGGTCCGCGCGCATGCCCGAAAGGTGCGCAATCCTGGTTGGTCGCGCACGCCACCGAGCAAACGGCAAAGGTATCTCCCTTCAAACATTTCCCCATCAAGCAATCCAGATCAGATGTGCATCCGAAACCCAAGATGGCCGGGATGCAGATATCGGGTGACGCCGGCCCTGAGACTTTTCGGTAACAGAAATGGTTGGGCGGGCAATTCAGCTGGGCGTCGCACCTCGGAACGCAAATGTCGGCAGGCTGGCTGCTGGCCGGGATCACCCTCGGCATGCACACCTCGCCCGAAGGGCAGCTGCTGCCCTGCGCGTTGCACCCTGCCTGAAGGCAATACAAATGGTCGGCGGCCAATCCGGGTGCGGTCCCGTACAAGGCCCGGACCAGGGTGGCCAGACAGGTCGATCGCGCCGGATCCGAGACGCAATCGCGATCGACATCGCAGACGTTCATCACCACGCAGACCCCCTCGTCGGAGAGCACATCGGTGCGCAGGCAGGATTGATCCGGAACCGGACAAGCCGCCCCGCCGCGCGCGCCCAAGCCCGTTTGACTCGGACGACAGAACGACAGGCTCGACCCGGAAGAAAGACAAACACCCGCGCCGTCCGTCACCGGCGCGGCGGAAGTGGGCGCGGACGTGGATGTCGATGGGGACACGGCGGGCGCACAAGAATCAGCGCAAAAGTTCTGGGCACCGAGCTGGTATCCCGGGAAACAGGTGAGGGGGCGACCGGTGCGGTCGTGGCCACACATATCGGCCCCCCCCGAGGTCTCGCAAGAGTAGGAGCGATCGTAGAGGATGCCCCGCTCGACCCGACACCCGGACCACCCCAGTGCCACGGGGACCGCCAACAGGAAGATCCTGCAGGCAACTCGTCTCGGTATCACGGGGCCGCTATGATCCCACGAACGAAGGGGGCATCCTCGGCGTTCGGAGCCAGTTGCAAGTAACGGCTGTAGTTGGAGCGCGCTTCGCGAAATCGCCCCGCGCGCGTGTAACATTTTCCGAGGAATCGGTACGCCATGCTGGCGTCGGGTGCCTCGGCCCGCAACTGCTCACCCATCGCGCATGCCCGCGCCACGTTGCCATCCAGCAACAGCCCGTCGGCGTCGTGCAGACGCTCGGCAAACGTGGGCTGGCCCGTCGGCGGCGACGCCAGGACAGGTACGAACGCGGGCGTTCCTGGAGCCTTTCGCGCGAGGCTCTCGGGACGAGCCGGTTCGCCCGGCGCGCGCCGGCGATGATCGCCCGCGGCCCCGTTGGAACTCGGGGGCCTCTCCGGGAGACCATCCCGCTGCGCCGGGTTGCCGAGCGCCGAGGGCTCGGCTGCCGGAGCCGGGAGAGGCGTCGGGGCCAACGGCAAGACCGAGGCCCCTGCCCCATGAGCGGGCCCGGGCAGCAGGTTGTTCGGCGCCAGCTCGATGGCCTGCGCGCTCGCAAGCTCCGGCTCGTGAAGGGGAGATGAGATTGCAACCCGCGGCAGGGCCGGCTCGTTCCTGGTCGAAAGGCCCCACAGGCTCCCGCCGCCGGGTGGGCGCACGCCGATCGCGATCACGCTGGTCGCCACGAGGGCGCCGGCAAACACGAGGACGCGCCGCACCGACGGCGAGGCCCACACGCCGTGCTCGGTGGCGAGACCCAGTGCCCGCCTATTCGGTCTCCTTCGGAGCTCGTCGACGATCAACTGGAAGCTCGAAATCCGGCGCGTTGGATCCGCCTCGATGCACCGCCGCGCCAAGGTCGAGAGCGCTCTATCCACGGCCTCGGCCGCGGCCTTTGCCTCAGCCTCTGGTCGCCGGAGCGGTTCGCGCGACGGCCGAGCGCCCGCACTCGAGCCCGCCGCGAACGCCGTCGCTCCATGCATCAACTCCAACAGCACCATCCCAAAGGCATAGACGTCCGACCTGGGAGTGGCGGTCCCCCCATTTCGCAATTCTGGCGCCATGTACATCGGCGTACCCGACGGAGTCCAACCACCAGTGCCCTTTTCTTCGGCGTTTTGAGTGCCGGGGACCCAGACCGGGGTATTTCGCGCGAGCCCGAAGTCGAGCACCACGGCCCGGCAAATCTCGCCGGCCCCGCCGCCGACCAGCATGACGTTTTCCGGCTTGAAGTCCCGGTGCACCACCCCGCCCTGGTGAACCGCTTCGAGCGCGGTCGCCATTTGCAGCGCGACGTGGGCCGCCTCGCGCGGCGCGAGGGCCTGGCGACTCAACCGATCCCGCAGCGTCTCTCCTTCGAGCATCTCCATGGTGAGGAAACACAGGGGCTCCGGCGTCGACGGGTGCAGCCCGATGTCGAACATGCGACACACGTTGGGGTGACTGACCCGACGAGCCAGCTGAACCTCAAACCTGAGACGCTCAGTGGCCGCGGGGCTGTCGGCGATTTGCGAGCTGAGCGTCTTGAGCGCCACCCGTACCTTCAACACTTCGTCCTCGGCGCGGTACACATCACCCATGTTGCCGCGGCCGACCATGCGGTCGATGCGGTACCGCCCGGCGACCAGATCGCCGTCCCGGAACGCGCGGGCGCGAACGCCCCGTGGCGATTGATCGCCCGAGCTCTGCAGCAGCCCCCCCACGATCATGCGGCAGCGTGAACAGGCATCGAGGTGACCGAGAACCCCTGCCGCAACCCCGCGTCCGGCGGGGCTTACCATGGTCAGCAACTCCTCGTCGTCCGGGCACGTTTCCTGGTGCTGCGGCCCCATGTGCCGCAGTGTATCGTAGTAGGGAATGATGCGACCAGACCCCACCGAGCAGATCGTTCAGGCGGCTTCGATTCGATGGCCTTCCCTGGCCGTCGAGCCGTCCGCGTTTCACGCCCACGTGACGCGTCTCGGCATCGAGGAAGCGGCGCTCGCGAATCACGGCTCCGATCTGGTCTTGGCCTTCGCCTGCTCGTGCGGCCTTCCCGAGGCGCACCGCCACCTGAGAAACGAGCTGCTCAGGGAGGCCGCCATCGTTCGAGGGCGCTTGTCCCTCGACGACGACGCCTTGTCGGAAGTGGTGCAGATCGCCCTCGCGAAGTTGCTCTCGGGATCGGCGCCCCGCATCACGACCTATTCCGCGAGCGGGCCACTTGGAGCGTGGTTGCGGGCCATCGTCCTGCGCGTGGCCTTCGACCAGATGAGGAAGCGCCCCTTCGCCGAAGAACCGCTTCCGCTCGAGACCGTTGCCGGGCAAGCGCTCGCGCTCGACGTGGCCGGTGACGGCGCGACGCAACTTCCCCGGCTCCGCGCGGCCCTCGACGCCAGCCTACGGAACCTCACGGCCGAGGACCGCGCGCTGTTGAAGCTCCACTACCTCGACGGGGTCAACCTCGATCGGTTGGCGCTTCTGACCCAGGTGCACCGTTCCACGATCGTGCGCCGCCTGGCGATGATGCGCAAACAGATCGTCGCCGAGGTCGCCTCACGGATGGGAATCCAGTTTGGTACCCATCCCTCGGAGCTCCGCAGCCTGTGGCGGACCTTTGGCGCGGAGGTTCAGGTCACGTTCTCGCGATTGCTCTCGGGCTAGGGCTCAGTTCGGGCGACATCGCGAGCCCCCGGCGTCAACCTGCAAGGCGAAAGGACGAGTGGACTATGAACACGACGTTGATGAGCGGAGGTCCCTTTCCGACGACAGATGGCGGACACGACGACGGGCTGATTCACGATCTGAGACTCATCCAACGGACCTCGGTGCAACGCCGTCAGGTGCTGCGCTGGGCTCTGGGGGTAAGCGCAATGCCTTTGCTCGCTTGCAATCGCGGAACCGCAAGCTCAGGGAACGGGACGGGGGGGACAGGCACCGGCGGCGCGGGCCCCGGGGGCGGCGGCATGACCGGGACCGGGACGTGCTCGAGGATTCCCGAGGAAACCGCGGGGCCCTATCCGGGCGATGGATCGAACGGACCGAATGCGCTCGCTCAAAGTGGCATCGTGCGGAGTGACATTCGCTCGTCCTTCGGCAACGCGACGGGGATCACGATCGGAATCCCCCTCACCGTGACGCTGAACCTGGTCGGCGCGAGTGGCGGCTGCGCCGTTCTCGCCGGGTATGCGGTGTACCTGTGGCACTGTGACCAGGGTGGCCTCTACTCGCTCTATTCCGCCGGCGTGACCGACCAGAACTACTTGCG
>PMNO01000689.1 GCA_003161835.1 Myxococcales bacterium
TTCGGGATCGCGGGCGAGGGCAGCCGCCGCCCTGACTACGAGCAAATGGCCGTCGACCTCGGGATTGGAGCGCGGGTCCGATTTCTGGGCATGGTCAAGGACATGACCTCCTTCTACGCGAGCTGCGATCTCCTGGTGTTGCCGTCGCGTTCCGAAGGTTGCCCCAACATCGTGCTCGAGGCCATGGCCATGAGGTTGCCGGTGGTGGCCTCGGACACGATCGCCACGCGCGAGGTGGTGACGCACCTTCGTGACGGGTTCCTCTTCCCGGTCGGCAATATCGACAAGATGTGCGAGACCGTCGAGGAGGCCTTGAGCGCCCCCGATCTGCGGGCCGCGATGGCCGCGAGAGCCCTGCGCAAGGTGCAAGGTCCGCTCAGCGCCGCGGCGAGCGCGTCCGCCCTCGCCGAGATCGTCGAGGGCGTCCTCCTCGGGACTGCACCGCGCGAGGTCGCAGCCGCTGGGGCTGCGGCTGCGGGCTGAGGGATCTCGGGGACCGAGCCATGCAAGACTCGATAACGAATCCACGAGCTCCATTTCCCGTTCGGAGGCCGCGAGCGGTCCTTCTGGTCTCGGGCCTGGTGGCGCTTGGCGGCGCGGTGCTCGCGGCGAGGCTGTCCATCAAGACCGACCTGGCGACGCTGCTGCCGCCAGGCGCGACATCGGTGCGCGATCTCGAGGACGTGCAGCGCCGGGCCCAGGCATTCGGGAATCTGCTGGTCGGCATCGAGGCCACCGGCCCGGGTGCGCCGGCCGCGCGCGAGGCGGCGGCGGAACGGCTCATCCCTCGATTGCGGGCGATCGATCCCACCCTCGTCGCGGCGGTGGTCGCCGATGACGGAAGCCTGCGACGCCACCTGTGGGAGCATCGCTACCAATATGCGCCCATCGAGGATCTCCGGCGCGCCCGCGACGAGCTGAACCACGCCGTCGCCAAGGCCAATCCGCTCTTCGTGGATCTGTCCGACGACGAGGAGGCGGGGCCCGACAGCGTCGCCAGCTTACGGGTCCGGATGGACCAGGCCGAGGCCCGCGCCGGGGCGCCGTCGCCGTTCGTGTCGAAGGACCGGCGCTTGCAGATGATCATCGTCCGCGCCACCTTCCCTTCCACCGACCTGGCGAGATCGCGCCGGCTCGCGGAGCAGGTGAACGCGGCGATCGCCGCCACGCGTGCCACGGGCCCCGCCGGGATCCGCATCGGCACCACCGGCGACATCGCGACCGTCATCATCGAGCAGAACGGGATCGTTCGAGGGATGACGCTCGCCACGCTGATCACGATCTGCCTGGTTGCGCTCGGACTCTTGCTCTACTACCGGTCCATGGCGGCGCTGAGCGCGATCTTTTCGGCGCTGGCGATCGGCACCATCGCGACGCTGGGCTTTGCCCGGCTGACCGTGGGGCACCTGAACACCGCGACGGCGTTCCTCATCTCCATCGTGATCGGGAACGGGATCAACTTCCCGATGCTGGTGGTGGCTCGATATCTCGAGGAGCGCCGCCGGCAGGTGCCACACCTCGAGGCGGTCACACGGGCCTGTAGTGGCACCCGGCGAGGAACGACAGCCGCCGCTCTGACGGCGTTCGTCGCCTACGGCTCTCTCGTCGTCACGAACTTTCGCGGGTTCCGCGACTTTGGGATCATCGGCGCCGTCGGCATGCTGCTGTGCTGGATCTCTGCATACACCGTTGCGCCGGCCGTGATTTCGATCCTCGGGCGCCGGGGCCACTTCGCGCAGGTGGCGCCGGACCCCAGCATCGGCCGCTGGCTGACGGGGCTGCTCCCGCGACGCCCGGGCTGGGCGCTCGCCGGGCTCGGCCTGCTGGCGCCTGTGCTGATCGTGATGGCCGCTCGCTACGTCGCCTCCGACCCGATCGAGTACAACCTGCGCAACCTTCGTGCGAGCGGGGCCGAGGCCCACGAAGCGCGGGGGTGGCAAGCCAGGCTGGACGATGCCTTCGGGCGGGGTATCTCGGGCGGCTTCGTGGTCGCGCTCGAGCGCAGCGAGGACGTGCCCGCCCTGGCCCAGCGGCTGCGAGAGCTCACCGGGGCGCCCACCGGGCACCAGGCCGGCCCCTTGCTCGCGCGGGTATCCACGCTCGAGGAGCTCCTGCCCGGGCAGCAGGACCAGCAGCGGCGGATCTCCCTCTTGCGGGAGCTGCGCAGGACGATCGATCGCGAGGTCGGCCGGCTGCCGCACGACACCGCGGCGAACGCCCTACGCCTGCGTCCACCAGACGGGCTCCGGCCCCTCGGGCCCGCCGATCTCCCGGCCGAGCTCACCCTGCAGTTCACGGAGAAGGACGGTCGAACGGGGCGCCTGATCTTCGCCAACACCGCCGAGATCGTGAACGGCTGGGACGGACGCCAGTTGACTGCCCTGTCGCGGAGTGTCCGGGCCATCGGGCTCCCGTCCGGTACCCGGGTCGCCGGCAGCGCCTTCGTGTTCGCGGACGTTGTCGAGGCCATACGGCGTGATGGCCCGCGGGCCACCATCGTGGCGTTCCTGGGCGTGCTCGTGGTGATCGGCCTGACGATGGGGATCGGTCGATATGGGCAGCTCACCGCCGTCTCGGCCATCCTGGGGACGACGGCGATGCTGGCGCTCTGCTCCGTGGCCGGCCTGAAGATCAACTTCCTCGACTTCGTGGCCTTGCCCCTCACCCTGGGCATCGGCACCGACTATGCCGCCAACGTGCTCAGCCGCGCGCGCGCGGAGGCCCACGGCGGCGCACGAGAAGCGGTCCTGACCACCGGCGGCGTGGTGGCGCTCTGCTCGTTCACCACCATCGTCGGTTATGCCTCCCTCCTGGTGGCCGACAATGCCGGAATTCGCTCCTTCGGGATCGCGGCGATGCTCGGCGAGCTCACGTGCGTCACCGCCGGCGTGTGGGCAGCTCCCATGCTGCTCGACGCGTACGAGCGCCGCAAGGAGGAGGGCAGAAAGCCGGCCAAGCCCTTGCGGGCTCCAACCCTCCTGGGGTCGGTCGGTGGGAGACCTGCACATGATAACGGGTGAGATCGAGCTGGTATCGGTGCCCCACCGCGGAACCGTGGCTGCCATGGCGGCCGCGGCGCCCGTGGCTTCAACAGCCCGATCGCCCTGGTGGCGGCGTGGTGCCATGCTCGTGGGTGCGGCTGGCCTGGTGGCGCTGTCGAGATCACTGCCCCGCACCGACTGGCTGGCGCTGATCGCGCGGGTGGGGCCGATCTTCCCGCTCCTGTGCGGTGTGGCGATCGCCTTGATCTCTCTTTATGCACGTGGGCTCCGGGTCATCGTAGGTGGCGTCGTCGGCTGGGGACGCCTGACCTACAACCGCTTCGTCGGAGAGGCCTACAACGTGGTGATGCCTCTCGGTGACATCGGAGGCGACCCACTCCGAGTCATGGATCTCGCGGGGCAGGTGGGGACAGCTCGGGCTGTGCGGGCCATCGTGCTCGACCGCCTCACCTACGCGACATCTGGGCTCATCTTCTCGGCGTCGAGCTCGCTGGTGGCCGTGCGGGCCTTCGCCAGCTGGGACACTCGACTGCAGCATCTCCTCGTGGGGTACTCGAGCGTGGCCCTCCTGGCCGCCCTCGTCGTGTTCCTCCTGGCCACGCGACCGGAGGCCGGGCGCTGGGTGGTACACCTGCTTCACATGGCGAGGATCGAGCTCCCGGAGCTCCCGTCTCCTCTACCGATCCGCTCGTTCGCCCGCGCGCTCGGATGGAACCTGCTGGGGCGGGCCGGTGTCCTGGTGGAGGTCGGGCTCTTGCTGCTGGCGCTCGGCCAGCCGGTGCGGTTGGCGGCGATCGTCGCCATCGGCGCGCTGCTCTCCGTGACCGGGATGGTCTTCTTCTTTGTTCCGAACGGGATTGGCGTCAACGAGGGGGCCGCCGTCTTCGCCCTCAAGCTGACGGGCTACGACGAAGCCGTGGGTCTCACGATCGGCTTCACCCGTCGCGTTCGGCAGCTGACCCTGGCCGCGGCCGGAGTCCTGCTGAGCGGGCTGTTGCATCGAGGGCCGGCCAGGTCGGTGCAACGGGCCGGGATCGAGGAGGAGCCGGCACCGGCGCCCATCGGACCGATCCGTTGATCGCTCACGGGGTCGGACGCCGCAGCGAGACGGAACGCGAGCGCCGGGCGGACATCTTGTGGTCGAAGGGGTTCAATGAATGGTTGGGCACCTTTCGTGATTGCACGCCCGGTGACATCCGGGCCGCCACGCACCGCCTTCCCGATTCGCTCGGTCCCCTCGTCAACAGCCAGAAGATTGTGACGGTCCGCGGAAGGCTGCAGCCTGATGCGCCCCTGTGCACACTGATGACATGCGGTGCCGCCAGGTGCTGCAACGGATGTTCCTTCTTTTGGCGATTGGTTCCCCGAGCGGAATGTCCGGCCCCAAGGTTCGACGTTCAGAGAAAGGGCGAGTACGGACCCATGCAAGGGGGAGCCCTGGACTGCCATGTGCCACAACTTCGCGCACACGCACCGGACGTCATCGTCGCGGGTCGGTTCGAGTTTGAAGGTCGCCGGATCGCGGACGCCGATGTTTGCCACGTCCGCTCGCCTCTTGGTGACTCGCAGGATTTGGGGGACGCTGACTACGTGCGACTCATGGCGCCCTCGCCACCGGGCAAGTCGATCAAGCTCCAACCTTGTCCGCCTGTTTCGCCGCCAAAGACTCCCGCAACGATCCCCAGGCCCCCACCGCCGGCTGTACCGCAATCGCCGGACGATGAGAAGCGACTAAATCTCTAGGGGGGGCCGGATGCTGCCCCGGTTTCTGGTCCGCGCCAATCCCGCGATCACTTCGAACTGGCGTCCAGGCTTCTGAGGTACGCCGTCAAATCGGTCACCGATGCCGGAGCGGCTACGTAGAACGGATGCGGCGCCTTGATACCACGGGTAGCGTCGAACAGCCCTTCCAACGTGGCCACGGAATTGTCATGAAGGAATACGGGCTTCCGGGCCAGGTCCATCAGCAGGGGCAAAGCGCTGCCCCTCCTTAGGCCTCGAACACTGGCATTGATGACGATCATCTTGTCATCGAAGGTGTTGTCGGGGGTATTTTCGATGGGACTAAGAGGTAGATCGCGCACCGCGATCACGGTGGGCATGTCGCCTGGAAATATGGTCGTCATGTCGACGATATTGGGCGACACGATCTGGCTCTGGTCCACGTTGTGGCACTCCGTACACCGATTTTCTTTGGTCACGAAGACCGTTCGTCCCCGTGCCACAGCCGCCGCATCGGTCGCCACCCCCGTCGGCGCGGGAAGCATGCTCAGGTAGGCGTTCAAATCGAGCAGTTTCTGATTGTCGACCCGCACGCCCAGGACTCCATCCGCATCACCCGGTTGCGTCGCGGTTCCCTTGACGTAGGGATAGCCCACGACGCTGGTGGCAGCCAACACCTCGGCGTAGTCGGAGACCATGG
>PMNO01000646.1 GCA_003161835.1 Myxococcales bacterium
GCTTTTCCACCGGTCCCGGGATTTGATTGAGGCGGTGCCACTGCGGGGACGCCTTTCCCGGCTGCGATGGCGGGCGGCGCGGTGGGCGAGGTCGGGGTTGGCGCAATCGGGGCCGCCGGCGCGGTCGGCGCGGTCGGCGGACGAGTCGCGGGCGGAACAACGTCCGTCGCCGCCCGGCCCGCGCCCGCGATCAAAGTGAGAGCCACCAGGCAGCCACCGGCCAGCACCACGGCGCGCCAGCGCGCGCTCGTCGAGGGCGCGCTAACCACGATAGGCCTCCCCTGCCGCAGCCGCGACGTTTGGCCCCGCCGACGGGGACGCGCCGAGGCCCGACCCTTCGAGGGCTCTCCTCAAACCATCCAGCGTGCTCTGCAGGGAGAATCGTTCATCCGGGGTCTGACGAAACAGCGCCTTCACCATGTGCACGCTGCGCAACGCTCGATCGACACGCGGGTTCGAACCGGCTACGTAGGCACCCACCTCGATCAGGTCGGCCGAATCGCGATAGGTCGCCAGGACCTCGCGCGCCTCCGCCGCGAGCTGCCGGTGTTCGGGCTTGACGACGTCGGCCATGACGCGACTGATGCTGGCCAGGACATCGATCGCGGGAAAGTGTCCGCCGTCGGCCAGCTTGCGCGACAACACGATGTGACCGTCGAGCGCCGCGCGAACCGCGTCGACGAACGGATCAGCCAGATCGTCGCCCTCCGCCAGGCACGTGTACATCGCGGTGATGCTGCCGTCGCCCGAATCATTGCCCGCGCGTTCGACCAGCCGGGGAAGCGCCGCGAATACCGACGGAGGATAGCCGCGCGACGTGGGCGGCTCGCCCGCCGCCAACCCGATTTCCCGCTGCGCCATCGCCACCCGCGAAAGCGAGTCGATGAGCAGCAACACCCGCTTTCCCCGCTCTCGAAAGTATTCAGCCACCGCCGTGGCCGCCACCGCCGCGCGCACGCGCACGAGCGGCGGCTCATCCGCCGTGGCCACCACCACAACCGTTCGCGCCAGGCCGGCGGGGCCGAGATCCCGCTCCACGAACTCGCGCACTTCGCGACCGCGCTCGCCCACCAACCCGACCACGATCACGTCCACGGCGGCGCCGCGCGCCAACATCCCCATCAGCACGCTCTTGCCGATTCCGGGGCCGGCCATGATGCCGACCCGCTGGCCCTCACCGCAGGTCAAGCAGGCATCGAGCGACCGAATCCCCAGCACCAGAGGCCGCGAGATACGCCGGCGCGTCATCGCGGGCGGGGGGGCCGCGTACAGGGGGACCCGACGCGGCAACACGGGTACGGGGCCACCGTCGACAGGGCGCATCGCCGCGTCGACGACGCGGCCGAGCAGGGCCTCGCCCACGGGGATGTCCGCGCCAGCGCCCAGTATGGTGACCGCGCAGCCTTCGCCCACGCCCGCCACATCGCCAAATGGCATCAGCAACGCGCGGTTCTTCGCGAAGCCGACCACTTCGGCGGTCAATGTCTTGCCGGCACCAATTCGGATCTCGCACGCGGTCCCCACCGTCACCGCCGGCAAGGTCGCCTCGACGATGATTCCCGACACGCGCGTGACCTTGCCCGCGATCGGCAAGGGTTCAGCCTCATTGAGCGCCTTGGCGAAACGCGCGACCAACGATCGGTTCACCATGTCGGGCCATGGAGGCGGATCGGAGCTGTCAGCAGCGTCGATCACGTCGCGTCGGTTCCCTGTCCGTTGATGACGTTGGACAACACCCGCCGCACCTCTTCAAGTCGTGTGCCAAGACGTCCGTCCACCGAGGCCGCGTCGGATTCAACGAGGCAGTCCCCCGGCGTCAGATTCGTGTCGGCAAATACCTCGACCTTCGCGATCCCCAGGTTGAACCCGAGGTCCGTGCCGCCTGCCTCGCCGGCTGCTGCGCGCACACGCTCGACGTCGGCCGGCGCCAGGTGAATCGTGACCCTGTGTTCCTCGCCGAGGCGCCGCACGGCCGACCGGACCAACGACCGGTGGGCCTCGATGTCCGTCTTCAGCTCGGCCTCCAGAATCCGGCGCGCCACCAGGCAACCGATCTCGATCGCGTTGGCGGCGATCTCCGCGCCCAGGCGATCCGCGGTGAGGCGCAACTCCCCGATCGCCCGACCCAGGCGTTCGGCCGCGTCGTTTGTCATGTGGGCCGCCGGTGGCGGAAGCGGCGGGGCCAGCGACTCGACCCCCAGCTGGCCAGCGTCATCGTCCGCGGCGCCGCCGCCGGCCGCGCCGAATAGAAGCTCCGCGGCGTCGTCCGTGTCGCCGAAAAGCGAGCGCTCTGCCTTGCCGGGCAGACGAGTCATGAAGCTCGGGCTTCGCGCTCGACGGCCGGACGATTCGGGCAGGGTGGACACGGCTAGACCATCTTGTCGGCGGGGCCGACAACGGTGATTCGTCCCTGTTCCGCGAGGGTGAAGGCAATCTTGACCAGCTCGCCTTGCGCCAGCTCGACATCCGCCAACTTCACTGGACTCATGGCCGCAATGTCGTCCGACAACATCTGCGCCGCGCGGCTGGA
>PMNO01000037.1:0-526 GCA_003161835.1 Myxococcales bacterium
TCGATCTTGCGCCCGCCATGCTGGCGCGCGCGGCGGCGCGCCTGCGCCGGGTGTCCCCCGCGCTCGCGCGCCGCTGCGTCCTCGTCCGCGCCGATCTGAGGGCGTTGCCCATTCGCGGCCATTTTCCGCTGGCAATCGCGGCCTTCCACACGGTTCAGCATCTCGTCGACGATCGCGACCTCGTCTCGTTGTTTCGCCAGGTGCGACGGTTGATTGGACCCGATGGTTGGTTCGCCTTCGATGTGTTCGAACCCGACCCGGTCTGGTTGGCGCGCCCAGCTCATCGTCGATTCGACAAGACCATTTTTCGCCACCCGACCACGGGACAGAAGCTGGCCTATACCCTGTCGCATCGCCTGGACGAGAAGCGGCGCGCCTTGCACATGAGTTTCCGCTATCAGCGGGTGGCCCAGGACGGGTCGCCCGTCGGTCGGTACCGGACTGTTCGGCTGTGCCACCGCCAGCTTCCCCTTCCGGATCTCGCGCGGTTGTTGGGGCGGGCGGGCCTCCGGATCCTCGCCCGCTG
>PMNO01000037.1:553-3222 GCA_003161835.1 Myxococcales bacterium
CGCTGCAGTGTTTTTGACCCCGGCTCCGACGGAGAACGACGTTTTGCGAGCGGGTTTTCGCTTGACAGCCCGGTGCCCCCCGATACGATCGCGATTGGTTCGGGCTTCGCGTTATCACCTTTCCGACGGAGGGCTGCGANNTACTTCGTCGACAAGGACGGTGACGTTTCGCGCGCCAAGCGGGCGGTGGGAGGACAAAAGCGCAAGAAGACCGCTGGCCGCGCGAAGGGACCAGCCAAACGGTCGCCTGCAGCCAAGAAGGCGGTAAAGGCCAAAGGACGTGGCAAGGGATCGGCCAGCAAGACATCCAAGCCCTCGGCGAAGGCCAAAGCCGGAGCCAAGAAAGCGGCCGGCAAGGCCAAGGTCGGCAAGGGAAGCAGTGGAAAGTTGGGCAAGNNCATTTCGTTCGGGCGGGAACCCGTCAGCGGCGCTTGCGGGCGGTGTGCTTGCGTCGGACGGGTGCCGGCGCGGATGCCGCTGGTGACAAGACCGCCGGCTCCGCCGGGTGGCCCGCCGGTTCAACCGCCGTCCGGTTGACGAATCCGAATTCGTACAGGATGTAGCCAATCGCCAGGAGGGTCGCCACCGACATCCACGTGTACTGCTCGTCCAACCAAGTCGGCATCACCCGCAGTCGACCCCACGGGAAGGCATCGGAGAAGAACTGCGTCGGCGCCCAATCGATGAATCCGGTCGCCGCCGTGGCCGCCAACAAGGCCAGGCCCACCTCCTTGCGCTTCATCCACAACAAGGCCGGAACGATCAGGAACGAGTAGTAGTAGCAGGTCAACTCGGGGACGACGGCGATCATGATCGAAGCCAGCGCGGCCGACTCCCAGGACGACATCCCGCGCACCGCCCGATACAGGAACGCAGCGAATGCCAACACGCCCGCGATATACAGCCACTTGCGGTGATAAAACGTCCGCAGGCGCGCATCCTTCCAATCCTTCCACGGATCCTCCAGACGATCCGTCTTCAGGAAACGCCCCGCCTCCTTCTCCTTGTAGGTGACGACGGTGCGCCACCCCATGTAGTTCGTGAGCGGTGTCGATGTGTGCTTCTTGCTGTTTTGCAAGAACGTCCGATAGCCCTCGACGCCGTTGCTGGTCACGAGGCTCACCGGGACCAAGGTGGCCACCGCCAGCGCGCCGCCCAGGATCACCAACAGGGGAGCGCGGTCAATCTTGCGCACCATGGCCGGAATCTGTAGCGGCGGCAAACGTTGCGACCACGGTCGTCCCTTGGTCTGGTCCAGCAGCTGCTGAACCACGATGAATATCGGCCCCAGAAAGAGAAAGCCGGGGAACACCCGCAACAAGGCCGAATACGCGACCAGATATCCACCGACGATGGGTTTGTTCTTTTTGATCAGGCACACGCCGACGGTCATGTGGAAGAGCCAGTCCCAGCGCAGATACGAGCCCCCGGTCCAGTAGAACCGCGACGGAAAATTCGTGGCGAACACCGCCAGGGCCACGCACAGCACCTGCCAGCCAAACGCCCACCAAATCACTCCGACCATGCCCAGAATCAAGATGGGATCGATTCGGGTCAAGAACCACATCTGCCCGTCGCTGGCGGGCGACATGTTCGCCAGGGTCGACCCGAGGATGTTCCACACCGGCGTTGCGTTGTAGCCGTGGTCGGTGGTCACCTCCTCCCAGCGCTTGACCCCGTGCCGGCTGCGAAAATATTCGATGTCCTTGCGGAACGACTGCCAGCGCTCGGGCGTGAAATGCTTCTTGCAGTGATCGGGATTGGCGAGAATCTCGGTCGTGCCACCCAGCACGTTGGTCTTCAAGTTCATGATCTTTCGCAGCTCGACCTTGCGCCGCAACGACGGCTCCTCCGAGTCGGCCACGCACGAGCATTCGTACAGCAGGTCGTACGACAGCTCCTTGAAGTACTTGGAGCCGACGTAATAGTGGTACGAATCCCAGTAGTGGACGTAGTTGCCAAAATGAAAGGCACCGAAATTCCAGTAGGCCAGGAACGACAGGATTCCCACCAGCACCAGCAGCTGGCGACGCACGGCGGACGCGGGCGAAAACGGAGCCGCCGAGGCGGCCGGCGCGCTGCCCCGGCGTTCGTTCCACCGACGCAGCAGCCACCGGCCCGGCGTTACCAGACCGGGCGCGAGCGGGGTCACCAGCAGCGTGAATTCGCACGAAAGGTAAAAGATGAGGAGCGCGGACCACCGCGGAACCCAGGTCGTGCCGTATAGAAGCACCAGGGCGAACGCCACGTGGATTGCGAGCGAGGCGATGCCCACGATCTTGGGAACGTCGGCGGAGACCGCGAAATCCTTGCCGGTCCGTTCGGTCCAATACCCCCACGCGAGCAGCAGCAGCGCGAACAGGGCGATGCCCATCTCGGTGCGGGCACTCGCGTGGTCTTCCCACCAATCGAACTTGTACCAGGGGCGTACGATCACGGGGGCCAGCGGCGCNNATCGGCGGAATTTGAACGGACCGCGCCCGCAATCCGTGCCCGCGATCGGCGGCGTTCTCGATCTCGACCACAAGCTTGTAACTGCCCGGCGAGCCATCGAGCGATCCGAGGATCTTGTAGGTGTCATTGGCGTCCGCCTGAACGTAGAACGCCGACACGGGGGTCGGCTGGCCAAGATCGTAGGTCAACGACCCGGCTCCGGTCTCCAGCACCAC
>PMNO01000436.1 GCA_003161835.1 Myxococcales bacterium
CGCCCAGAACAGGGAGCCCCACAGGCCGCCGACCTTGGTCGAGATCGTCGCCGTGGTGGTCCTCGTTGTTGCCTCGGGTCGATCTTCTCGCCGCGAGCGCGCGGCAAGGTGGACGGCGGGACACGCGGGGGATGNNGAAGACCTCACCACTGCCGAAGAATGTGATGCTCTCATCCGCGTACAGGAGGAATTCCCGTGATCAGCACCGTCGTTGCCATGCGGCACCAGAATCACCGGACCCAGTGGACCTATGGCGTGTTTGCCGTGTTCATCGTCCTTGGCGTTTCGCGAAGGACCCACGCCGATCCAGGCGACTCGCCCGCGAGGATCCAGGCATTCCCCGAGGAGAGCGGAGCCAGAGAACCGGCGCCGGCGCCGGCACCGTCCGCACGCGCCTGGCGCGACGACCCGCCCGTCGACGTCGTGTGCAAGGCGGCGGTGGCTCTGGCCATGGCCGAGCCCGAACGCGCCCGCGGCTTCATCAGCCGGGCACGTCTGGCGGGATGGTTCCCCGAGATGCATTTTCGGGTCTACCGGCGTTTCGCCCGCACCGAGGGTCTCACATTCTCCGACACGGGAAACGGCACGGTGGCCCCAGTGGATATCAGCGCGGTCGACGACGTCAGATACGAGTGGCGGGCAAGTTGGGACCTGTCTAGGATGGTATTCAATCCCGACGAGCTCCAAGCGCACCTCGAGACCCTTCGTATGTCAGACACACGCCGCGACATTCAGTCTCTCGTCATCAAGCTCTATTTCGAGAGGCGACGTCTGCTGCTCGAGGGCCGATCCCCGAATGAGGGTGGAACCGAGGCGGCGTCGGGCGCCGAGAAACGATTTCTACGCATCAGCGAGCTCGAGGCGCAGCTGGACGCCCTGTCCGGCGGCGCCTTCTCGGAAGGCGCGTCGTCGCCGCGGCAGGTAGGAACCGCACCGTGAAAACCAAGCACGACTCCCGCCGAGAGGAGCGACGGCCGGTCAACATCAAGGCGACCATTTCGGTCGATGGCCGGGTCTTGCCAGCGCGCACGCGGGACATCTCGCGATCCGGAATTTGTCTCCTCAGCGACACCGAGATTCCGCGCGACACCGAGCTCCAGATTCAGTTGGTCCTCTCTCTTGGGATCGACAAGATATCCGAGCCGCTGCTCGTGACGGGGCGGACGATCTGGTGCACGGCGATGTTCGGGCGGTATCAAATCGGCGTCATTTTCGTTGAGATCGATGGGAATCGACGGAGATTCCTGGATATGTTCATGCGTTTCGTCGATGGCGAGGTGAATGCGGTCGGTCATGACCCGACCGGGGATCAAGCCGACCGGTCGCGGCCAGTCGAGGACAAGGACGACCCTTTTCGCCCATGACGCCCCCCCTCGCCCCGCCCCCGTTTGAAAAGCGGCGTCAGCACGCACGGATTTCGCTGCGGATGTCGGCGGAGGTTCACGTGGACGGCATGTCGTATACGGCGACCACGCGGGATCTCTCTGAAGGAGGTTGCGGCCTCGATCTCAAGCAGGGCTTGAACGAAAACGCGGAAGTGACACTGGGATTTTTCTTGGTTGTCGACGACGTGGAGGAGGAACGGATGGCTCCCCTGTGGGTCAAAGGGCGAGTGGTCTGGGCGGGTGAACTGGACGATGGGCGCTTCGTCGCGGGTGTTCGGTTCGAGGTCATCACGGAACCNNGGTGCCGACCATACCCTGACGGGCGCCTCGTGACTCGGCGGCCCGGACGTCTTCATGGCACGGTTGAGCCCCATCACCATAGGACTGCCCTTTCTTGCCTCGCTCGCCTTGGCCGGAGCTGTGTACTCTGTATTTTCTAGCCGTCTACCGCGCGCCACCCACACGGCGAACCCTGAGGCCCGCGACTCGGGTCTCCAGCCGGAACCGTACGCCGTGGGATCGGGTCCGGCGGATCAGACCGCGATTCTCAAACGGTTGCCCGCGTCCGCGGTGATCCGTCCGCTCGCCATCATCGAGGACAAGTCCGTTACCGATGAAGCCGTGGCTGCCGCGCCCCCGAGCCCTGGGGGACTATTGGCAAGAGATGATCTCCCCAGACCGCGGGTTGACCGCCGCGCGATGATGCAAGCCTGGCGACGATACAGTCAGGTCCGGCGCGCCGACGAGCTGGCCTTCGAATCCCTGAAGATCGCGGAGCCCGCCCGCGCGGCCATCCGCAAGATCAACGACGAACACAGGCCCAAGATGCGCGACCTGGCGAGCACGCCCCCTGATGGCGGCGCCGAGGCGGTGGAGCGCGACGAGACCGTGCGGCGGGTCGCGATCGACGGTGTTCTCGGGGCGGACGCCGCCAAGGAGTTCTACACCGCCGAAGCGTCGGCGAANNTCGAGCACGGGAGGTTCCTTCCAGGGCCAGCCCGACCCGACCGGGGCGTCGACCGCGTCTCGGGACGACGGCGGGACCGCACAGACGGGCCTTCCTTCCACGGCCAACCCCACCCCAAGACCAATCCCGGCCATGGCCCCACCCCCCACCGAACCAGCTCCTTCGGATGGCGCGAACTGAGTCCACCGGGACGCCTCCGATGGCTGGCCCCGTCGCGAGTCAAGGCCCCGCCACGATTCGTTCGGCGATACGCGCGCCGTCGAGGGCGGCGCTCACGATTCCGCCCGCGTAGCCCGCGCCCTCGCCCGCCGGATAGAGACCAGCGGCCCCTGGTGACTGCAGCGTTTCGGTGTCTCTGAGCAGACGAACGGGCGAGCTGGTGCGGGTCTCCGCGGCGATCAACAGCGCGTCCGGATGCACAAAGCGCCGCATCCGATTTCCGACTGACTGCAAACCCTCCCGCAGAGCCGCGACCACGAATCCCGGGAACACATCGTCCAACGACGCAGGGGTCAATCCGGGGCGGTAGCTGGAGCTCCCCAGAGTCGAGCTGGGGCGTCCGCCCAAGAAATCAGTCAACCGTTGCGCCGGTGCCCGGAACCCGCCGCCTCCGATCCGAAATGCCGCCTGTTCGATCGCCCGCTGAAACGCGACCCCCGCCAGTGANNATTGGCGTAGGGTGAATCTCGTTTCGACAAACTCATTCCATTGACCACGACCCCATCAGCCTCGGTGGCGGCGGGAACAATCCAGCCCCCGGGGCACATGCAGAAACTGTACACGCCCCGCTCCGCTCCCCGAGACGTCAGGTCGTAGTACGCGGGCGGAAGCCGCGGATGCCCAGCCGCGTCGCCATACTGGATTTCGTTGATCAAGGTCTGCGGGTGCTCGATGCGCACGCCCACCGCGAACGACTTTCGCTCCATGGCCAACCCTTGGGCATGCGCCCAGCCATAGACCGATCGCGCGGAATGCCCACCGGCCAACACCACGATGTCGGCAGCAATTTCATCGCCCTGGGTCAGCATCACGGCCCGCACCCGTCCTCGATCGAGTCGCAACCCCGTCGCTTCGGTGCTGAAGCGGTAGGTGACGCCCAGGTCCTCCAGGCGCGCTCGCAAGGCGCTCAAGACCTTGGGCAACTGGTTCGAGCCCACGTGCGGGCGCGCTTCGACCTCGATGTTCGGCGGCGCGCCAAATCGCACCAGGTCGGCGAGCACCTCCGCCACCGCGGAGCGATCCTTTGAACGGGTGTACAGCTTGCCGTCGGAATACGTCCCCGCTCCGCCCTCGCCGAAGCAATAGTTCGACGCGGGATCTAGATCGCCCCGGGTCAGGCGCGCGAGATCGGTGCGGCGGGGCTGCACCNNCACGCTCGATGATGGTGGCGGCCACGCCCGCCTCGGCCAACCGCAACGCCGCCCAACTTCCCGCGGGCCCAGAGCCGATCACCACCACACGTGGGATCGCTCGACCCGCGGGCCAGGCCAAAGGCACGCGGGGATGCGTCGGCGAGGGATTCAGATCGGCGGCATGCTTGGCCACTTCGCAGCGCAGGCGAAAGCCCAGAGGGCGGCCCTTGCGCGCGTCGAGAGACCGGCGCGAAATCCGCACGGCGCCGACCGACCCCGCCGCCCAACCGAGCGCCCGTTCCGCCAAGCGCCGCAGATGCTCCGGTCCTGCTTCGGCTTCATCAATCGGAATGAACAGTTCGACCGAAGTCCCCATCACGAATTCACGGAGTGAGCCCGACCCGCCGGCGTGCGACCAGGCAGTGGCGCCCGCCGGATTCAAACTCGCGACACGCACGGGGCCGATCGTCGTAGATCCGGCAAAAGAACGCGCGGGGCACAGCCGCCGCCGCCGTCGCCACCGGATTCGAGGTCTCGCGGCGCAGACCATCCAAGGCGGAACTGTCGGGGACCTCCTCCTCTTGCAGGGCGGCGCACCGATCCCCGATGCGTTGAATCTCGAAGCGATGGCCGTGACGCACAACCAGCGCCGGTCGCTTCCACACCACCGGATCCCGCACCGAAACGGTGACGGAATGATAGGCCTCGCGACAACAGGCGCCACAGGTCTGGCAGTCGACGGACGGCTCCCAACGCACACAGGCGCGAAACCGCGCCTCGGTGCGCCGGCCATTTCCGTCCACACCAGCCGATTGACGGCAACGCTCGACGGGCCGACCGCGCCCTCCCCGGTAGCGCCACGCGCAGGTTCCGCATGACTCCTGATGAGTCGCCAGCGGGAAACCCACCGGATGCACGGCGGCGGCCTCCGGAATGTGGTCGTGCGCGGCCCACGCATCCAGACGCGCGCGGGTATCGCGGAGTGCACGATCCAGGACCTGCAACCAGACGCGCGACCCGGATCGATTCACCGCCTCCCGCGCCAGACGAGCCGCCGGATCCGATTCATTGACCAGGGGATCGCCAAAGATGTCATCGTGGTACGCCCGGTATTCCGTGGTGGGAGCCATGAGCTCGCGCAGACCGTGCGGCTCCGCCAGGTGAACCTGCAAGCGCAGACATGCATGCTCGCGTACCACGTCCCGATCGTCGACGTTGCTCAGTCCCCAGTCCGGCTCGGATCCGCAGGCGGGACCTCCTTCCACTGCGCCGTGACAGAGCTCGTGAAATATCAGCTGCGCCACGGCGTCATCGGTGTCCAGACTCTCGTCCAGTCCGATCACGATGCGGCCACGACCATCCGCGCTGGCGTACGCGGACGAGCCCCGTTCGACCCGCCATCCGATCGCGGCGGCCGCTTCCGTCCAAATGAATTCGATCTGCGGCTGCGCGAGGGGGCTCCGCGGAGGAAGGCGGCTACCGTCCATGGATCATTTGCTCAGTGGCATTTTGCGCGCACCGGCCGCTCATTTTGTTTGTCCTCTTGCGCTCGGTCATGGAACCAGGCAATCTAGCTGATCGCTGGCGGGAAAATCCTCGGGTGCGGTGGCGATTTCGCCCGAGCGACAAAAATAAAACCCGTCCTTCAAAACTCGTTTCAGCGAGGTGGCGAAGTGTTTGTTGCACCAAGTCTTACTTTTAGAGCTATTGCCGTTTTCGGTGGTGCAGTCGCGTTCCCGTTTGCGGTCTCCCATGCCGCGGTGAACGCGGTCCCACCCGATCCAAGTCACGGCAGCATAACAGCTTCGACTCAAGCCGGACCCGCTGAGGACCTCGACCTGGGGACTCCTTCCGCCTCGAATGCCAATGACTCCGAGGATGGGGCGTCGCTCGAGGCGCACCCGGGGGACGAGACAGGGAGGCCAGCAGGGCCAGCGGGGAATGAAGGAAAGAACACCGGCGGTACCGCGCCGGGGGTGGGATGCCTCGCTCGCACGATCTGTGCCATCAAGAACAAGATTCGCTGGCAAACACCCGCGTGGACCCCCACGCAATGTAGCAACATTGCGACGGCGGTGTTGACATCCTCGAAGCGCTACGCGATCAGTCCGTCGCTGCTCCTGGCCGTCATGATCAACGAAAGTGATCTGAATGAAACCGCGGCGCGGGTCACGATCCGGGAAAACAAGGTTTACGCGAAGGACAGTGGTCTGATGGCCATTCGCTGCGTTCTCGGAAAACACGACCGTTGTCTCAATGGCAATGTGCGCGGCCTCGCCTGGACCAACGTGATGGCGCCCGAGACCAACATCGACCTCGGCGCGAAGGAGCTTGCCTACTGGAAGAACGGCGGCGCCGTGACCCGGACCGTGGTCAAGATTCGCGATGCCAGCGGCCGCGTCAGGCCGGTATTTCGCACCGTTCCTTGTCACCACAAGGATCATGCCTACTGGGCGCACTACAATCACGGGCCGCACTACATCGATCACGGATATGCGCGGCACTACCCGCATCGGGTGGCGGTGCTCGATCACGCCTTGGCGAACGTGCTGAATGTCGAGGCGCCCGAACTGCGCGGCACCACCGTCACCATGCACGATCCCGGAAAACGTCAGCGCACCGCGGACCGCCCGCTCGAGGCACGCTATCGCAAGCTGTGCACGCAGATTCAGTCCGTCGGTGCCTGCTCGGCCGTCGCGCTGAACTAGTCCGCGCGCCCGCGGTCGCGAAGTGGTGGAAGTCGACCTCTAGCGCGGACGGCGGGCCACCAGATCCAGCGCGGCAACGCGGTAGGCCTCGGCCAGGGTCGGAAAGTTGAAGATGTTCTCGACGAAAGCGTCGACGCCCATCCCGGCCAGCAGGGCCATCTGGCCGACGTGCACCAGCTCGGTGGCTCCATCACCGACGATGTGAACGCCCAACAGGGTTCGCCCCGAGGGATCGGCGATGAGCTTGAGCAACCCGTCCGTGATACCAGAAATTTGTCCACGCGCCACCTCGTCGAAGCGCGCACGTCCGGCCAGAAAGCCGCCCCAGCGACGAGTGGCATCCTCTTCTCCCAAACCCACCGACGCCATCTCGGGGATCGTGTAGATGCCTACGGGAATCATGTCGGTGGCTTGCCCGGGCGGCAACCCCAACGCCGCCGTCGCCGCGCGGCGACCCTGTTCCATCGCCGTCGCGGCCAGCGACGGGGAACCGATCACATCGCCTACCGCGTAGATGTGCGAGACCGCGGTTCGACACGATTCGTCGACGGCCAAGAGCCCACGCGCGGTCGGAGCCAGTCCGGCCGCGGCCAGGTTCAGACCCTCGACATTGGCGGCCCGCCCCTGTGCGACGAGCATTTTATCGCTAGCGATCTGCTTTCCGCTGCTCAACGTGGTGAGGACCCGCGACACGCCGTCGAACCTCACGTCGGCGATGGTCTCGGAGCCGAGGTACGTCCCCTGCGCCCCTTCGAACGCTTGGACGAACTTCCCAACCAGCTCCGCATCCATGAACTTCAGCGGTCGGTCGGCCTTGTCTATCATCGTGACCTTCACGCCCAGCGCCGCGAAGAACGAAGCGTACTCGCTGGCGATCACGCCGCCGCCCAGCACCGTGAGCGACGCCGGCAGGTAGAGCATCGAAAGCACCGAATCGCTGTCCAGAATATTCTCGTGGTCGATCTCGATCTCGGGCGGGTTTCGGGGGCGAGAGCCGGTGGCGATGAAGATGATGGCGGCCCAAAAACGGCTCCGCCGACCGTCGACGGTCAGCAGTTCCACGACGTGGTCGGAAACGAAGCGCGCGCGACCGTGATGCCGCTCAATCCCGTTCCGATCGATCTGGCGCCCCATGTAGGCGACGTGCGCGCCGACCACCTCATCGAGTCGCGTCATCAGAGCCGCCACCTCCAGCCCCGGGCGGGGCGCGGTCTCCAGCATGGCCGCGTGCTGGCGCAGACGGGTGATCTGCAGGGCGCTCTCGCGCAGAGTCTTGCTGGGAATCGTCCCCCGATGGACGCACGCGCCTCCCACCCCCGGCTCTTGCTCGATCATGACGACGTGGCGCCCCGCCTTGACGGCCGCCACCGCCGCTTTTTGGCCTGCCGGACCGCTCCCGATGACCAGGAAATCGCAGCGGCGCGGGTCCGCGTCGTCGCTATTCATGTGGTCAGCGAATCGACGACGCCCGCGACCATCGCGCGCTTCGCGAGCAGGCCAGCCACGTCATCGGGGTAAAGGTTGAGATGCGCGAAGACCGGGTGGTCGCGCAAAGTGGTCTCGTCGAAACGCCCCGGCTCCACCAGATCCGTGGCAAGCCGGTCCGCGAGGCAGGTGATCGCGGCTTCCTGTGTGGGTCCAGGGGTTCGGTCGTACCATCCATAGGTGGCGATGGCGGCGACCACCGAGCGCGGTAGGCCCCAGACCTCCGCGATACGCAGGCCGACGCCGACATGCAACGCGTCCAGCAGGTCGGCCACGGCGGCCCGGATCGCTCCGCTTCCAGCCACGGCCCGAACAGACGCGGTCGATTTTTCCTGCGCCAGCTGCACGTCAGCCACCACCTGAAGCAAGGCAGGTTTGCCCACGGCGTGCAGCAATCCACACAGAAAGGCCGCCTCGACATTCGATCGACGAATCCGTGCTATCTCCTTGGCGAAGACCGCCGACGCGATGGCGTGCCGCCACAATCGTTTCAAGTCCGCTTCGTAGCCGGGGACCTTGAATGTGCCGCTCTGCATGGACGCCACCAGCGCAATCTCGGTGACGGCATTCAACCCCAAACGCGCGACTGCCTGTTGCAGCGATACGATGGGCATGAGCGACATGTAGGCCGGAGAATTCGCGATCTGGAGCACCTGACCGGCCAGCGCCGGGTCGCGATGAATCAGACCTGAGAGCTGGGCCGCGTCCACGCTGGCGCTGCCCGCCAGCATGAGAACTTGGCTTGCGACTTGCGGCAACAGGGGCAGATGAATCTGTCCCTTCCCGCCCCGCTCCTCAACCTCCGCCCGCCAGCGCGCCACCACCTCGGTTGGGTTATCGGGTGCCCCCTCGTCCGCCCCCCTGGTTACAGCCGGTCGCGTCGTCATGAGCAATGGCACGTCAGTTTTCTGTCGGAGAACCGGGGCCAAACCTTTAGGAAGGGCGGCCAGAAACCGAAGATCCTTGAGAGATGGCGACGATCCTCCAGGTTCGACCGCCCGGTCAGGCATCGTCATCGGCATCACCCGACACGATGGTGATCGGAGGGACCAGCTTGCTCGGACGGAGGATCGGCTCGTATACCGTTCTCGGAGAGTTGGGCCAGGGTGGCATGGGATGCGTCTACCTGGCCGAGCACGCGCTCATCGGCCGCAAGGCCGCGATCAAGGTCCTGAATCCGGACATCGCATCCGACCCGGAGGTGGTGTCGCGCTTCTTCACCGAGGCGCGCGCCGTGAACGATATCCGCCATCCCAACATCGTCGAGGTGACTGACTTCGGACANNCCTTCGACGAACCATCGGTGGTTCGGATCATGAAGCAATGCACATCGGCCTTGGGTGCGGCGCACGAGCAGGGATTGGTCCACCGCGACATCAAGCCGGAGAACATCTTCTTGCGGGCGCATCCCGACTACCCCGACTTCGTGAAGCTCCTGGATTTTGGGATCGCCAAGTTGCTGGGATCGCCGGTGTCCATCGGACATCACACGAAAACTGGTTCTGTGATGGGCACGCCGTCGTACATGTCGCCCGAGCAGTGTCTGGGCGAGGCGGCCCTCGACATCCGGAGCGACGTCTACAGTCTCGGCGTCGTGATCTATCAGATGCTCACGGGATTGCTGCCCTTCACGGGAGACACTTTCGGCCGGCTGATCGTTTGCCACGTCAACGAAGCACCTGTTCCGCCCTGCGTGCTGAACCCAGAGATCTCGCGCCCGATGAACGACGTCGTCCTGCGCGCCATGCAAAAGAATCCCAAGGACCGCTATCAGAGCGCCCGCGATATGCGGGAGGCTATCGAGCGCGTTCTGGCGCCCCACACCCGCACGAAAACCCCCATTTTCGGCGTCCAGACACACGGCGCGATGGTGCCGTCGGCCGCGCGTGCCACACATTCCAGGCAGATGAACGGCATGCCCGGAGCACAAACCGCCCACCTCGGCCCCCCGCGCAGCGCCGAGACATCCGGGCGGGTGGTCGCCCGCCCCACCCCCGTGACCATGGATGTCCGGGGGGCCGCCCCGTCCTCCGCCTCCCCTGCCGGACCCGCGGGACGAGACCTGACCAGTCGACTCACGGACATCGTGCTCGACCGATTGTCTGGGGGTCAGGTGGGCCTTCCCGATCTGCCGGCCACGACCAACCGCTGCATCGAGCTCGGCCGCAACGGACGGCTGACCTTCACCGACGCGGCCAAAATCATCAGCGAGGCACCCGCGGTACGGTCCCGCATCATGCGGCTCGCGAACAGCGCAGCGTTTCCCAGCTTGATGCCGGCCACCAGCATCGAGCTGGCGGTCGGTCGCCTGGGTACGCAGGGGCTCTACAACGCGCTCATCGAGTTTGCCGCGCGCGAAGCCCTGGAAGGACAGCAGCCACGCGTTCGGGAGGCCATGCGCCGAATCTGGCCGCACGCCCTGGGCACCGCGACCATGACCGCCGAGCTGTGCCAGATCCAGGGGCAGAGCGGCCAGGCGGCAGATGGATACCTGGCTGGGCTGCTCGCGCACGTCGGCCGGCCGGTGGTGGGCCGATTGTTGCTGGAGATCGAGCAGCAGATGGAGCGGGGAGAGAAACGCTCACCGATTCCAGAGCCTGCGTTCCTCGCGATCATGGAAGGAGCCGCTCACATGGCCGGGGGGGCGGTGGCGCGCCACTGGGAGCTGGCCGAGGGCGTCGCCGAAGCCATCGAACAGGCCCGGTCCTGGAACGCGCGCGATCCCAACGCGTTGTCGAACACGGTGCGGTTCGCCGGCCTGCTCACGGCCCGCCTGGGCCTGACGGTGGGATTGTACAACGGCGCGGAATCCGAGCGCGCGTTCGGCGCAGGGCGCGCGGTACTGAAGATCGACGAGGTCGCCCTGAAGCGGGTCAGCCACGGTTTCAAGGAACGCATCATGGTTCTAGCCGGGATCCGCGGCTAGGCACCCCGGCGCAAGGTCCCCGCCGCTAGGCCTTTGGCCGAACGGGAGCGTGTGGCGCGGCCGAACGATGCCCGGCCCGGCCCAATGCCCACCCGGCAAGAAGCATGAGCGGAATCGACGGCAAGATGTGAGCGATGATGGCGTGAGCCGGGCCTCCGATCGGACAATGGATACGCACCACGGCGTGCGCCCACGTTGCCGCGCCCAGCCCCAAGCATGCGCCCGACAGCGCCGGTCGCGCCAGGGTCAGCCCGCGTGTCAGCCCCCAACCAAGGCCAATCAGGGGCAATGCCACCATCAACACCAAGAGGTCGCACGCGATCGAATGGGTCAGGGTCGCGGCGACGCCCGAGAAGACCAAGGTGGATGGCCCGCGTGGGTCGATGACCGATACCGCGATCAGCAGGGCCAGCGGCACGGAGAACACCACGCCCAACAACGTCTCGCTCGCCGCGCCGACCATCGCGCGGCCCCGCGCCATACCCACGGCGCTGGCCACCGTGGCGCCTCCGATCAGCGCGCTCAACCCTTGAATCACCCGGTCCATCGGCAGCTGGTTCCAATCGTGCCGCGGGCCGAGCATCGCCGTCATGACGACCATCCAGACGGCCGCCAACAGACCGACACCGATCAGCCGTCGTCGCCAGGCCCCCGGCCGCGTCCCCGGCTCGCTCGCCGCCGCCGCCAGCAGCCGCGCGCGCAACAACTCGGGCGGCCGTTCACGTACCATCAAGGCTCACCTCGGCCGGCGCCACGCCGGCTCCCGNNCAACCGGAACGCCGCCGCCTGAGTCTCCGGAATCCGCGCGAGAGCGCTGTCGACGGCCAGTGCCAGCTCCGCATCGGACAGAAGGTCCTCCGCCGAAGGATCAGATGCCGCGATCTCCGTTTCCAGACGCGAAGCTTCATGCGGGTCGGCCGCCCGGCCTTGACCACGGGGCGAAGCTGTCGCCGATCGCCGCGCGCGAATCGCGTCCAGGAACAGCCGGCGCGCGATGGTGTACGCCCACGGCATCACGGCGGCACCGGGCCGATACAGACCCCGGGCGCGGTGCAGGCGCAGGAAGGTCTCCTGGGTCAGATCCTCGGCCATCGAACGATCGCGGCATATACGCATCAGAAAAGTGAACACCGCCGGTGATGCCAGATCATAGACATCGCCCAGCGCGGCGTCATCCCCGGCGGAAAAGCGCGCCATGGCCAGTTCGAGGGGGGACGGGGCATCGCCTGGGTTCATCCAGCCCAGCAGCATGCTCCCAGGATACGCGGCACCACAAGTCCCAGGGGCGGAAGTCACAGCTCCCCTACGCGGGACGAGGGGATCTGGTTTCGCCTGATCGGCAACGACAGGAGATCACGGGAGAGCACCCCGAAGTCTGGCCTCCGGCCGTAGTAGCATCCCGCCATGACGCAGGGACTCGAACTTCGGGGCGCCGTGCTGGGCAAAGGATATCGCCTGGGTCGCGCCCTGGACACGCAAGACGGCTCCGCCTACGAGGCCACCCACGAACGGCTCCCGGGGCGCTTCATCATCCGGCTCTTCCCGCCCGAATCCCTGTCTCACCCGGAATCGTCGTCACGCATTCAGCGAGGCGCTCGAGTGGCTTCCTTGTTGCGCGATCCCCACGCGGTTCAGGTTCTGGATTTCAACGTCAGCGGAGAAATGCCCGCGTTTGTCGTGATCGAACGGGTGCTCGGCCGATCGCTGGCCGCGGCCATGACCGAGGATGGCTTGCTGTCCCTGTCCCGGGTTGGGCACCTCGTGGAATCGGTGGCGGCGGCGCTGGCGGCGGGCCACCAGATTGGGCTCGTCCACGGCGATGTCCGGCCCGCGCACGTGATGTTGCCCACGGCCAACCACCCTGCGGCAAAGCTGTCCGGATTCGGCTGGGCCAAGGAATTTCGGGCCGCGGCCCTCACCCCCGCACCCTCGGGCTATCTGGCGCCCGAACAAAATTTCGGCAAGGTGCTGACCTTGGACGAGCGCGTCGACCAGTTTGGCCTGGCCGCTTTGACATACGAAATGATCGCCGCCTGCTTGCCATTCTCCGAAGAGAGCGCGGATCTGAACGACGCGCGGCACGCCCATCGAACCCCGCCCGCTATCGCGGATCTGGTTCCGGGCGTTCCCCGCGAGCTCGACGAGGTCCTGCGCCGGGGGCTCGCGTTCGTGCCGTCGGAACGCTTCTCGAGCGTCTCCGAGCTGGCGGCCCGGATCCGAGCGACCATCCGACCACAAACCGGCGCCGCGACCGCGGGCACTGGCGCGGGCGCCCACAGCCCACGGTCCGAGGACGACGGGGGCATGGGAATCGTGCCGGGCAGAACCAACAACGACCTGACACAAGAGGCGGCACGCGCTCGGTCGTCGCAGCTCCCCGAGGCCACGCACGACGATCCGGACCAGGCCCACGGCGACCACACCCCCCACGACGTCAATCCCCGGGGCGCTGATGCCGCCCAGGAAGCCGCCGCGCCCGCGACAACGGAGGATGGCGGCTTTGCGATCGAGTACGACCCCGACGACGCAAAGCTCGTCCTCGGCGGAACCTCCGGCGCGGCGCCCAGCGACGAGGCCAAGACCAAGGTGGTTCGATCACCTTTCCTTGACGAGCTGGAAAGTGACACCGGCCCGTCCGCGAGGCCTGCCGCGACGACTACTCCCAGACGCGGAATCCCGACAGGCCGGCCAGCCACGAGCCCGGGACCGCAAATCCCACTGGACAGCACCCGATTGGATGCGCGGGAGGTTGACCTCGCGGAGGTCCTGCGCGGAGTCTGGTCCGGGATCGTCCATCACGGCAAGTGGAAACTCGTCGCCATTGGGGCGCTGGGCCTGCTGGCGATTGTCGGCCCGATCACTTGGCTCGCGCGGCGATCGAACCACAGCCAACTCGGCGTCGCAGTTCAGGCCGCCGCCACGGCGCCACCCGCGCCGCCAACAGCCCCCACCCTGCCCGCCCCCCTCGCGCCGTTGCCCCCATCTGGGGCACCGACCGAACCGCCCGTCGATGGCCCCTCCGGCGCGCCCGGCTCCGCGGCCGCCACAAGCGCCCCAAGCGGTCCGCCCGCCGATCAACCTGCGACTGGCGGCGCGGCGGCTCCGATCCTCGCGCCGCGGGGACAAGACAAACTCGCGATCGCTTCAGGGGACGAGCGGGCGTCAGGCACGTCGATCCAAATGAGTCGGCCCGTAGCCCGGCACCCCCCTCTCAAACCTCCTGGATCGCGTAGCCCTGGCTCGCCCGCGGCCCCGCCGTCCATGAAGGCACCATCGATAGCCGAATGTTCCATCCGCGTTTATTCGAGGCCCTGGGCCGAGGTCTGGATCGACGGAAAAGACACGGGCCGAAAGACCCCTGTCGAAAACCTGAAGGTCGCGTGCGGCAAGCGCAAGCTGGAATTGAAACGTCCGGACAAAGACATCGAGCAAATGGAAATGCTGAATGTGGTTCCGGGAAAACCCAGCCGAGGCAACTACGAACTGGAATGACACCCTGGGCGGTGCACCCCGGCGGGAGTTCACGAGCGGGGACACCGCCTCACGGTGGGGAAGCCGCACCGGGAATCGTCACGAACCGGGCACCCGCCGCACCTCTCACGCGCACCAAATGGCCTCCCGCACGAGCCGCGCGCAAGGCAGCCACTGCTTCCTCCACCGACCCG
>PMNO01000211.1 GCA_003161835.1 Myxococcales bacterium
ACCTCGATGACGGTGGTGGCCACCAGCACATCCAGCTCGCCCGCCGCAAAATCCCGCAGCGCCGCGTCCTTGGCGCGGGCGTCCATGTTGCCGTGCACCAGTCCAACCCGTGCGGGCGACAGGGTCGCCTCCAGCTCGCGGTGCCGGTCGACCGCCGTCACACCGTTCTCGCGCGCCGAGATCTCGCGCACCGGACACACCACGAAGACCCGTCGGCCGTCTCGGATGGCGTCACGCATGGCCCGCTCCGCGCAGACGCGGGCCTGGTCGCCCTGGAGGATTTGGGTGGTCACAGGCTGACGACCGGGCGGCAGCTCGTCGAGCACGCTCAGATCGAGATCGCCATACAGCGTGAAGGCAAGCGTGCGCGGAATGGGAGTGGCGGTCATGACCAGGAGGTGAGGAACGGTGCCGGTGTCGGCGTCGTCGCGCCCGCGCAACCGGGCCCGCTGGGCGACCCCAAAGCGATGTTGCTCGTCGACCACGGCCAGGCGCAGCCCGGGTAGGGTCACGTGGTCCCCGAGCAGAGCCTGGGTCCCGACCAGGATCGCGACGGCGCCCGCCCGGGCCAGCGCCAGCAGCGATTCGCGTCGCGGTCGCGGCGTCGACGCCGTCAGCAGCCCCACCCGCAGGCCCAGCCGAGCGGCCCAGGGTTCGAGCGTGCGGGCATGTTGTTCCGCCAGCACCTCGGTCGGAGCCATCAACAAGGTCTGGCCCCCTCCCGACCGCGCCGCCTGCACCGCCGCCGCGAAGGCCACGACGGTCTTGCCGCTGCCGACGTCGCCCACCAGCAGGCGCTGCATGGGCCGCGCCTCCGTCATGTCGCGCTGGATGTCGGCGATGCACTTGCGCTGGGCTCCCGTCAACGAAAATGGAATGGAAGCAGCCACCCGCTCGAGCACGTTCGCCGCCGGAGCGTCACACGGCTCGCCGGGGCGACCACGCGCATCCGCGCGCTGGCGCGCCAGGCCCATCTGGATCACCAGCAGGTCCTCCAAGGCAAATCGCCGATGCGCATCCGACCGGCCCGCCACCAGGGCATCCAGTATCGCCGCCGTCGTCCCCGGGTCGGGGCGATGGATGAGCCGCAATGATTGGGCCATGGACGGCAAGCCCAGGCGGGTGCGGGTCGCCGCCGGCAGCACGTCCGGGATCGTATCGGCGTGGCGATCGACGGCGGCGCCAATGATCCGTTCCAGCACCCGCCCGGCGACCCCCGGTACCGGCGGGTAGCGACACCGAATCCCGAGGCCCAGCGCGCTCGCGTCCCGCGGGCCGGCGGCGGCAAAGGCGGCCGTGAGATTGGTGGGATGCGACAGCTCGACTTGGCCGCCCGCGCCGAAGCGCAAGGGTCCGGCCAGCACGACCTCGTGACCTTTTTCGAAGGCGCGGCTCATGCCGCCCGGCACGCGAAACCAGCGCGCAACCAGACGAGCGCCGCCTTCCTCGAGGTGGACGGCCAGAAAGCGGCGCGGAAAGACATGTACGCGCTCCACCGTGCCCCGGACCAAGACCACATCTCCCTCGGTCTTGCCCGCGAGCGCGTCGAGCGGCGTGATCGACCGGAGATCGTCATAGCCGCGCGGCACGTAGGACAAGATATCGCCCACGGTCGAGAGCCCGTGCGCGGTCAAACGAGCGGTCGTCGCCGGGCCGGCACCCGGCAAACTGGACACGGCGGCCGTCGCGCCCGCGCTGTCCGACGCCGCGGACACACTCAGCCGCCGGGCCGCGGTGGTCCGGCCGGGGGCGACTGGTCGGCTCCGGGGAGGCCCCGCTCGGAGGCTCTCACCGGGCGGCGGAGCGTCCATCCGGATCACCGCTTGTACGTGAACTTCAGCTCGTACTCACAGATGTGGAATACGTCGCCTTCGTCGATGCGTTTGTTGTCGATCCGCATACCATTGAAATCGATGCCATTGGTCGAACCCAAATCCTTGATGAAGAAGGTTCCATTGCGACGAATGACGGCCGCGTGCTTGCGCGAAATGTTCCCATCCTTGATGGGTAGATCGGACGACTTCGTGCCGCGGCCAATGATGAACTGATCCTTGTCGATGCGATACTTCTGACTGTCGAACATCAGATACAGCATCGACGGCCCCAGGCTTGCGTCTGGCGGGGGTGGCGGCGCTGCCCCCCGGCCCGTGAGACGCCCCGCCGGTGCCAAGGCAGCCGGCGCGCGGGCGACGGACCCGGTCGGCGGCCGAACCAGGCGCGGCACGACCGGCGGTAACGACGAAAAAGCCGGCGGGGGAAGTGGCAACGGCAATGGGCTGTGGGACTGCCCCCTGCCACCGTTCCCCTCCACGGCGGGCGGGGGCGTCAAGGCATTCACCGCCGTCTCGTAGCCGGCGATCTGTGCGTATCCGGTCATCGCGTCGTTGATCAGCGTTTCGACGCTCTTGTCCTGCTCTTCGGACATCTGTTCGAATGTCTGCCACAAGCGATCGCGGCATCGAATTTCGTGGACGCTCGTGCGCTCTTTGCTATCGGGTGGGATCATCAAGCCTCAGCCTTTGGTCCGAATGGCTGCCGCCACGCGGGCCGCTTCCTTCCCGATGGTTTGCCCCACCGGAAAGCCCTTGATGGTTGCCGTATCGTTGGCGATCTTGTTCAGCGCGGCCGCGTCGGCGCCCTTGCCCAAACTTTCCAGCGACAGCACCGCCGTCATGCGTGCGAGCGGGTATTTCGATTCCAACCCCTTGACGAGGACGGGTCTGGCGAGGGTGCCCAATTTCTCGATCAGTTTGACCAACAAGTCCTCGACGTCCACTTTCTTGTATGACGCACCGGAGGGAAATGCCTCCAGCCCCGGCAGCACCCCGTCCTGTTTCGCCACGGCCAGCAGCGATTCGAACGCGCGGTAGCGCACCACCTCTTCCCTGTCGCTCCGGATGATGAGCACCAGGCCATCGCGCGCCTGCAATCCTCCGATGTTCTCGACGACACCGAACATCTCGTCTCGCAACGATCGATCGCCCTTCTGATCACCGGCAATCTTCAACGCAAACGGCAAGACCGCCGGCTCCCTTCGCTGCTGGAGAGCCCGGACGGCGGCATTNNGGGCCGCCCAGCAGACCAATCGCTTTCCACATCTGGTCGGGAACCGGGCGGGCACGCCGCGCCCGGTTCACCAGGCTCTGGGCGCCTTTCTGCCTGGCCGCCTCGTCGCCCACGCGGGCCAACAGCTCGGCGACCGGGCCGTATCCCGTGATCGGCTCGCCCAACAATGTGGCCAGCATCCCGCCCGCCGGGATGCCCACCGCGGTCAGAATCTTTTCCACGGAATGGCGTCCGTTGCGAACCCTGCCGCTGCGCAGCTCCTGCTCGATGCCCGGCAGCAGGGCGGCATCGATGCGCCGCTGGTCCTCCTTCGGGACCAACGCGCGGATCGAGAACAGGGAATCCCGGAACGCCAGCGATTTTTCGGGGGCGGAGGCTTTCGTCTCCGTCATTGCGGTGATGGAGAGGGGCAGCAGCGTCGCGAACACAGCCCCTCGTTCGGAAGCGGACATGGCGCCGATGGCAGCTTCCACTTCTTCGCTCTTTCCGATGTCGACCAGAGCCACCGCCGCTTCGGCGCGCAGCTTGGGTTCGGTGGACCTATCGCGGAGGGCTTCCACGAGCTTTCCCGGGCCCTTCTGCGTGGTCTTCCACAGCGCGATGTTGTCGGAACTCGCCTTGCCGCAAGCGATCTGCAACAAGCAGGCAGCGGCGATCGATGACAACCAAACCGCTCGGCGACTGCGGACGAACGGCGCCGGTGGACGAAACGCCATGGGTCCTGGGATGTTAGCCATGCGCGGATCGGAGCGTCAAGGAGGCGCACCTGACCGAGTCAGGCATTCGGCCAACGCGGGGGCAACGCGCGGGCAATCGTGNNGGCCCACCGTTGCCCAGCCCAGACCATTGGGCTAACGTCGCCCTCTTCCATGTCACCGCCGTTCGATCGCTGGCTTGGCCGAGAGCCCCGGGCCGCCGGCGAGCGACCGACCCGGCCCGCCCGCAGGCCCAAAGCGGGCGGCTTGCTGGCAGGGACGGTGCTGGTGCTGCTGGCGCGCTTCAGCGCCGAGGCCGGCGCGGTGCCGATCGACGAACCCCATGTGGGTGGGATCGGATTCTCCGGCGCCACCACCGGAGATCTGGCCGCGGTCTACTGGAATCCGGCCGCTCTGGGATTGATGCGGGGCCTGAACGTCACCCTGGGCGGCACCGGGCGGTTGTCCACCACGACGGTCTCGCGCGCATCCATAGACGCGCAGGGATTGCCGGGCTCCGGCACAACATTCCCGGACGCCCGAGCGGTCGATCGCTCGCACCCGCTGAGCTGGCCTCCGGGCCCCGGGGCGTTCGCGGGTGTCTCCTACGACGTGGGTGGAGATCGCATGACCTTGGCGCTCGCCAGCTATTTGCCATTCGTGGATCGGTCGACCTATGAGGCCACTGCGGGGGTGCCCCTGGCCACGCGCTACCATCGCGTCGCGACGGACTTTCGCAATCTGGCCATCGTCACGGCGCTGGCGGTCAGATTGGCCGGCGATTTTCGCTTGGGATTCGCCCCCGGGGTCGTCCTGTCGACGGGTCGACTGTCTTTTTCCGAGTCAACCTGCGCCGTGAACGGGAACTGCGCGGGACCGGAGGATCCCGCCGCCGACGCGCAGCTCGACCTCGGTTCCAACCCCGGGATCCTGGCCTCGACCGCGGCGCTTACCTTGGCGGGGGGATTGTATTTCCGGCGCCGAACGTGGGAGTTCGGACTCTCTTTTTCCAGTCGGCCCCTGGGCAACCTCGGAGGCGCGGCGGTGATCGTCGGTGATCAGTCCCAGGTGACGCGTGCCCCCCGCGACGTGACGGCGTCGACCCCGGCGACGGTTACCTGCGACAATGGCCGCGCGGACGGACGGGGCTGTGTCTTCGCCGACATCAGCACCAAGCTGCCCTACATGATGATCGGCACGGTGGCCTGGCATCCCCGGCCTGGATGGGAGGTCGCGGGAACGGCCCGGATCCTCAGCTTCCCGTCTGGCGATGTCATCGATATCCGCCTGACCGGGGCGACCCTCGCGGCAACCGGGATCCCTGAGCACATCGTCCTTTACCGGGGCTACGGGACCGTCGTTGACACCCGCCTCCGCGTCGCCCACTGGTTCACGGAGCGCGTCCGCATCGGCGCCGGCTTGCGCGTCGAAAGCAGCGCCCTGCCCGCTGACGCCGTCAGCGCCGCGGCTGTGGATGGTCGAAAATTCGAGCCGACGGCGATGATCCAGGTTCAACCCGTCCGCCACGTCTGGATCGCGGCCGGCTACGGATTCACGTACATGATGCCGGTGACCGCATCGTCGTCCATCTTCGACCCGACCGCCGCGGATCGCTGCGCGCGCACGGGAGGAGATCTGTCGGCCGGGCAGCCGTGCCTGCTGCGCATCGAGGGGCTCGCCCGCGGGACGGCCGCCGGCTCCTACCACCACTTCGAACACGACTTCAGTCTGTCGATGACGGCTCAGTTCTGATAAGTCGCTCNNCTGACGATTCGAAAGTGGCGGCTGGACAACGGCCTGGACATCATCACGCTGCCGGACCCGGCGGCCCGCGGAATCAGTTACCTCACCGTTTTTCGAGTCGGTTCGCGCGACGAAGACGCCGCCGCGGGCGAGACCGGGTTGGCCCACCTGTTCGAGCACCTGATGTTCACCGGCGTCCGCGCCGGCGGGCA
>PMNO01000165.1 GCA_003161835.1 Myxococcales bacterium
ATGGTCCGAGCCCGCCGCTCAGGTAGACACCCAGGGCCCCAGCCAGGAAGATCCCGTTCATCCTCAGGCGAGCGGGCTCTCGCACGAGCGACATGATCAAGACGAACACCGCGGCGCCAAGCGCCGGGCCGACGTAGTCCATCGCGTGAAGGGGCGGGTTGTGCATCCGTCGTTCTCCTTGTGGTCGGATGCTACGGAATCTGGCANNCGCACCCCGCGCCTGGTGGCGGTGATCGCCTTCGACGGAGTGGTGCTCGCGGATCTCTCGACGGCTTGCGAGTTGTTTGGACTGGCGCGCGCCGCCGACGGGACCGCCGTGTACGAGGTGCGCGTCTGTGCCCTCACGTCGGTCGTCGTGTCGACGTATGCGAACCTGGTGGTGCCATGGAGGCTGGCCTCCCTGCGCGCCGCGCACACGGTTCTCGTTCCAGGCGTGGAGCGCCTCGACCGTGAGATCCCGGCCGGTGTCCTGCGGGCCATCCGCGCCGCCGTCGACCGCGGTGCGCGTGTCGCGTCGATCTGTAGCGGAGCGTTCGTGCTCGCGGCGACGGGCGCGCTCGACGGGCTGAAGGCGACCACGCACTGGGCGTGTGCGGCGGAGCTCGCGCGCCGGCACCCCCTCGTGGATGTCGACCCGGACGTCCTCTATGTGGACAACGGTCGAATCTTGACCTCGGCGGGCGCCGCGGCGGGTTTCGACTTGTGCCTGCATATGGTGCGGCAAGACCTCGGCGCCGAGCGTGCGGCTGCTGTGGCGCGTGCGGCCGTCATGCCCTTGGAGCGAACCGGTGGGCAGGCCCAGTTCATCGCTCACGAGCACGCCCCCGGCGGCACCACATCGTTGAGCGCGCTTCTCGAATGGCTGGAGAAGAACCTGTCCGGAGATCTTTCACTCGCCGCGATCGCACGCCGCGCCGCCATGAGCGGGAGGAGCCTGAGCCGGCACTTCCGCGCCCAAGTCGGGACCACGCCGGCGCTCTGGGTTGCGCGTGCCCGCGTGCGCCGCGCTCAGCGGGTGCTCGAAACCACCGACCATTCCGTCGAACGCATCGCGACCGATGTGGGGTTCGGGTCGGCGACGGTTCTGCGCGCACAGTTCGGCGACGTCGTGGGGACGAGCCCGCAAATGTACCGCCGCCAGTTTCGCCTGCGCGCGTCGTGACGGAATCGGGGCCTTACTAAAGGATTGACACCGCGACATCACGGTTTCACATACATGATGTCATGGCGAAACAAATCACTGTACGCGGCGTGCAGCCGGAGCTGTCTCGACGAATTCAACAGCGGGCCGAAGAACGCGGAACCAGCGTGAACGCCACTGTTCTCGATATCCTGAAGGCAGCCGTTGGCTTGGACCAGAGCGGGCGGCGCAGCCGGCTGCGGCGATACACGACTTGGACCCAGCAAGACCTGCAGGAGTTCGAAGCGGCGCTCACCGCGCAGCGTGTGGTTGACGCCAAGCTGTGGTCCTGAAACCCACGATATGGAGAGCCTCATCCTGATCGAATGAGTCCCCGTACCCAGCGTCAACGGGCTCGAGCTACTTCAGGAGTCGGCCGAGCCAGAGCACGAAGACGCTGTAGGCGCCCGCGCCTCGGATCTGGCCCGAGGCGTCGGGGTGCTTCAAGGTGCCGCCGATGTGGTAGTCGACCCCAACGTGAAGGTCCGGAGCGTGCCGGACGTTCACCTCGACGCCACCTGGTCTGGAGTGGACGTGCAGATCGAGCCGCATGCGTTCGAGCTCGGGTCCGATCGCGGGCGCGCTCGCCTTTGAATCCGTCGGCCCGCGGCCAAGGCCGCCGCGACCGAGGTCCGCCGGTATCTGGGCGTCGGTGACGTCGACGTCACCCGCCAGAAGCAGCGCGCCACGTGGCTGCCCTTGGAGCCGGAGCGCGAACCTTGCCTGGTCGATGCGAATTCCGTTCTTTGCGATCGCCCGCAGCTCGCCGTCGAATGGGAGATCGAGTCGGGCAATGTTCCACGTGTGGATGGAATCGACCACGGCCACGGCGGGCGGCCCGCTCTTTCCGCCGAGCGTGAGCCGAACCTGCTGTCCGAAGCGAATGGGAATGTCTCGCAACGTGAAGGTTCGATCGGCGGCCTCGATCCGCCCCCCGGAAATCGTGATCGGCTCGCGTCCCGCCGAGGGCGCATCCAGTTCTATCCGGGCGAGATCGATCGTGGCCTGAAGCGTCGGCTCTGCGGGCGTGATGCCGACGCGCGCGGTGACGGTGGCTGCTCCGCGCGCGCGTCGGATGGGCCCGCCCGCGACACCGTCGAACGTGATCGGAAGCGCGGTCGTCTCGACGGCGTCGCCGAGCAGGCGGATCTGGCCCGATGCAATCCGCGTCTGGAGCGAGACGGCTCGGGCCCGCCCCGAGAGCGGCGCCGCAATCGTGATATCTCCCGTCGCCAGGAATGGTGCTCCCGGGCCGGCTTGCGCGGCGCGCAGGCGAATGTCGAGCGCGCCCGTGAGGTCATCCACCCAGGCCGCCGTGAGGGGCGCGAACGCGTCCAGCAGGACACGCCCGCGCAGCGCACCACTGACGGCATTCCCGCGACTCTCGCCCTCGATTTCGAATGCTCCCAGGTTGCCCGCGAAGCGCGCCGGCCCGAAGCGAATCGGTCCCGCGCCAGCCTCGGCCGACAACCGGATCTCACCCTCTGAATGCAGGTCGATGGGGCGGACCA